>JAQCJA010000171.1 GCA_027593305.1 bacterium | reverse complement strand
GCGGCGCCGCGACAACAGTCGCCGGTCGCCACATCCCTGTGGCGGCCTTGTCGGCGACTGAAAGCGCTGCGGGGGCACGACCGGCCGGCTCTCTGGTGATGCAGAACTTTTTTGGGTGAGACCGTCCGCCGCTAGATGGTGGACCTGAATGTGTGAGGGATTTCTGACTTGGCGTTCATAAAGCAGATCTACGACGGCAACTATCTCGAGTATTCGTCGTACGTGATCAAGGAGCGGGCGATTCCGCATCTTGACGACGGATTGAAACCCGTGCAGCGGCGCATTCTGCACACGTTGCACGAGATGGACGACGAGCGCTTTCACAAGGTGGCCAATGTCGTCGGCCAGTGCATGAAGTACCACCCGCACGGTGATGCTTCGATCTTTGAAGCGCTTGTGGTGCTGGCCAACAAGGATGTGGCCATCGAGAAGCAGGGGAATTTCGGCAACATCTACACGGGCGACATGGCATCCGCGGCGCGTTACATCGAGTGCCGTATGAGCCCCATGGCGCGTGAGGTGATCTTCGATCCGAAGGTGACCGAGTTCGTCGAATCGTACGACGGTCGCAACAAGGAACCTGTCGTTCTGCCGGTACGGATCCCGCTGCTTCTGGCCCAGGGGGCTGAAGGGATCGCGCCGGGTATGACGACGAAGATCATGCCGCACAATCTGATTGAGTTGATCGAGGCGCAGGTCAACTACATGAAGGATGAGCCCTTCCAGGTGTTCCCGGATTTTCCTACGGGGGGCATGGTCGACGTATCCAACTACGAGGATGGCAATGGCAAGATCCTCGTTCGGGCCCGCCTGGATATCTCCGATGAGAAGCGCATCGTCGTGCGCGAGATACCCTATGGCACAACGACGGAGGCGTTGATCAGTTCGATCGAAGACGCCACACGGAAGAACAAGGTGAAGGTCGCTGCCATCCAGGACTTCACCGCTGAGAATGTCGAAATCGAAATCAAGTTGCCTCGTGGCGTCTACGCCGAGGAGGTCGTCGACACGCTCTACGCCTTTACCGACTGTGAGATGTCGATCTCCGTTGCTCTGCTCGTCATCGATCGCGACATGCCGCGCATCATGACCGTCACCGAGGTGTTGCAGCACAACGTCGACCGCCTGGTGGATATCCTCAAAGCGCAGTTGCAGGTTGAGGCAGGCGAACTCGAGGATCGGATTCACGCGCGCACGCTCGAGCAGATCTTCATCCAGCACCGCATCTACAAGGCGATCGAGGAAGAGCGAACACAGGAAGGTGTCGTGCAGGCCGTCCTGGACGGCCTGCAGGCGCATCGTGACGAGATCAAGCGTGAGGTTACGCGCGAGGACGTCGACACGCTGCTGCGCATCCCCATCCGGCGCATCTCGCTCTACGACATAGAGCGCGCCCGGAAGGAAATGCGCGAACTGAATGCGCGGCTCAAGCAGATACATCACGACCTCAGGGAGATCGTTGCCTTCACGATCGCCTACCTCGAAGCGCTCCTCGGCAAGTACCGCGAGCAATTCCCACGGCGCACGGAGATCACGTCTTTCGAGAGAGTCGATGCGCGTGAGGCGGCCAAGCGCGATCAGAAGCTGTGCTACGACAAGGCCACAGGATACCTGGGCTACCAGGTGGATGGCACACATATGGCGGACGTATCGCTGTACGATCGTGTCCTCGTGATCCGCAAGGGCGGCTCGTATTCGGTGATCGATGCCCCGGACAAACTGTTCATCGGCAAGGGCATGTTGTTCTGTGGCTTTCCCGACAGGGAGCAGATCTTCAACGTTGTGTTCCGCGATGCCAGGGGGGCGACGAAGATCAAGCGCTGCAGGATCGACGGCTTCATCCTCAATCGTGGGTATGAGCTGGTACCAGATGGTGGTGCCCTGCTCAAGTTCACCCTCGACAACGAGGCGACTCTGCGTCTGGAATACAAACCCGCGCCACGTCTGCGGGTACTGGAGGAGGACTTCGCCATTGGCCAGTACCCCGTGCAGGGCGTCAAGGCCAACGGGGTACAGCTGAGCAGGAAAGAGGTCAAGCTGGTGCGCTTCGCCTGAACACGGGCCGCCTCACCACCGGCTCGGACACGGCAGAAAATGTGGCACGTGAGGCGATCGGTGTGGAGTTGCAGCCACCCGAATTCCGGGCCAGCGCCATCGATACCATCGTCAAGCCGATCGAGCAACTCGAGTCCCTCTGGTCGCGCCTCCGGTCGACCACCACCTGAAGGACACAACGCCCATGAACCTCCCCTTTTCGTCCGTCCTGTCCGGCGTCGCCGTTGTACTCGCGGCCTGCGGTTCGCAGATGGCCGCCGGGCCGCATGCGCCGCAAGAGCCCGCGCCGACGGTGTCGCCGGCGCCGATCACTGAGTCGAGCATCGTGTCTGATGCGGGCAATCCGCCCGCGCCCGGCTTCAACGCAGCAGGCTCCGACACCCGCGCCATCGAACTGGCGGATCGTGTGATGGAGCGTCTCGGTGGCCGGGCCGCCTGGGACGAAACCCGCTACCTGACCTGGAGGTTTTTCGGCGGACGCCGCCACGTGTGGGACAAATGGACGGGTGACCATCGCCTGGAGGATGGCGAGTTGATCGTGCTGTCGAACCTGCACGATCATCACGGCCGCGCCTGGCGATCGGGTGAAGAAATCGTTGACCCTGATACCCTCGCGGTCGTGCTTGACAAGGCGTATGCCAGCTGGATCAACGATTCCTACTGGCTCGTCATGCCCTACAAGCTCAAGGATTCCGGCGTGACGCTGACATACCAGGGCGAGGGAATGACCGAGGAAGGCCTGCCGGCCCACATCCTGGAACTGAGGTTTCAGGACGTCGGCAGGACACCGCAGAACCGCTACCAGGTGTGGGTGGATATCAACAACAGTCTGGTCCGTCAGTGGGCCTTCTATGCGGAGTCGACGGATGAGACCCCTCGGTTTATTCTGCCCTGGGCCAACTGGCAACGCTACGGAAACATCTGGCTCAACGACGATTTTGGTCGGAATCGACATACAGAAGTATCTGTGCTGGAACAAGTTGCAGATACTTTCCTGACAAGGCCCGAAGAAAATCCAACAACGGAGTAAAGTTCGAGGGGGACCAGGCCGATAAGAGATGGGAGGGCATCTCTCTCTCCTCTTTCCGCGTCGAGTTACCCCGTGCGCACAGATCCTTCCGGCGGTTCCTACATCCTGCCGGTGGCCGAGTACTCCCGCTCCGGCGCCGTCACCTTGGATCACAGTCGCCCACCCCCGGTCCAGGGTTTGGGGGGCGTTCCGGTAGAGGTGTATGCCGCTTTCGCCGAGTTGTCGACGCTGACAGCCATCGGGATTTCGCTGCCGCCGCCGTCCCTGATGCAGTCGGCCATGAACCTTCCAGAGGCAGTCAGTGGAGTCGATGCCCAGGGTTCGGACAATGGCGCCGAAGACACCGCCGATGCGAACGTAGAAGCTGCGCCGGATGCGGCGCTCGCAGAAGGAACTGAGGCGGATCTGACCGAGGAAGAACACCGCCAGGTTGAGGAGCTGCAGCAACGGGATCGCGAAGTGCGTCAGCACGAACAGGCCCACATGGCAGCCGCCGGGGGTCACGCTCGGGGTGGGGCCTCCTACGAATACACGACCGGCCCGGATGGCAAGCGCTATGCGGCCGGCGGCGAGGTCAGCATCGACACCTCGAAGGTATCCGGGGATCCGGGGGCGACAATCCGCAAGGCACAACTGGTCTATCGAGCGGCACTGGCTCCGGCCGAACCTTCAGGCCAGGACCGCAGTGTCGCCTCGCAGGCCAAGCAGATGGAAATGGAAGCACGTCAGGAACTGGCACAGCAACAACTGGAGGAGGGGGCGCAAGGCACTGACGAAACTGGTCAGATGGAAGATGACGGGTCTGAAAGTCCGGATCAGGCGTCATCTATCCCGTCATCGACCGACCAAGGAGGTGACGTCGGGGCCCTGTTGGACCTGCTCGGCTGAAGACCATTCAGCCGACACGGAATCGGGGGATGATGCCTGCAGGCGTCATCCCCCGTTCTCGTTGTGCCAATGGGAATGACCTACCCTTCGAACTGCACCTGGTGACTGCGCAGCGTCGACACAGGAGAGCGGCAGAAGAACATGAGAAAGTGCAAACACCCATGCTGAGGTTCTGGCTGTGCCTGGCCCTGCTCTGTGTGACGCTGCCTGTCTGGGCTGACGATCATCTGGCAGCCTTCGCCGGAAGACGCGTGTCGACCGTACAGATTCTCGGGTACAGGCACACGCACGCCTACGTCATCGAGCGTGAGCTGGCTACAAGCGTCGGCGAACCCCTGAAGCCAGCGACCGTAGCGCAGGACCTGCAACGGCTGGAGAATCTGGATGTCTTCAGTTCGATCCGTGTCGAGGTCGAGGCGGATGGTGCCGAGGGTGTACGGGTGACGTACCATCTGCGGGAGCTGCCCCCGGTGCTTCCCTACATCAGTTACGACGTCACTGACCAGGATGGCTGGTCCTTCGGGCCGGCGGTGAAGTCGGTGAACCTCTTTGGGCGCGACATCTTCCTCGCTGGGTATGCCCTGTTTGGCGGCCGTACCAGTTACCTGATCGATTTCTCCCAGCCGTGGATGTTCGGCGACCACGTGTCGCTCGACTTCGATGCCTCGCGCATTGTCCGGCAGAACGATTTCGATGGATTCGAGGAAACATCGACGGAAGCAACACCACGTCTTGGGGTATGGATCGGTGCTCATGGTCGGGCCAGTCTGGCCGCATCCTTCCTGCGCTTCCGCTCGGATCTGCCAGGCCACACCCTGTCGGCGACCGACGTGGATGACCTGTTCCGCATCGGCGGCAGCGTCGGCTACGACAGCCGCGATGACTGGTCCAATCCATCGATGGGCTGGTGGACGGAGGCTGATGTGTGGAAGACGGGGGGGGTGCTGCCAGGCGAGGGAAACTTCTGGACGATGAATCTCGACGGGCGCCGGTTCCAGCCAGCCCTTGCCGGTCACACAATTGTCCTGGCGGGCCTGCTCACGCTGCAGTCCGGTCAGGTCGGCCGCGATCTGCCGCAGTACCTGGATTTCCACCTTGGTGGTGCCAACTCCCTGCGTGGCTACGATGTCGCCGACCTGGGCCGGCTTCTGTCGGGCAAGCAGCAGCTGCTGACGACTCTCGAGTACCGCGTGTCTCTGGTGGAACCAACGGAAGTCACCCTCTTCGGCCTGAGCGCCGCTCTTGGTCTGGGTGCCACGCTCTTCGTCGATGGCGGCCTGGCCTGGACGGACAACAAGGATTTCTCTGCCGATCGTGCCCGTCTGGGTGTCGGCGGGGGGCTGCGACTGCTGCTGCCGGCCGTCGACATGACGCGCCTGGAAGTTGGCTACGGCGAGAGCGGCTGGGCCATCCACTTCGCCAACTTCTCGAAAATGCGGGCGCAACGACTGCGACTCAGATAGGCACAAAAAACGCCGGTCCCCATGAGCGGGGGCCGGCGTCCGTGCAGTTTGTACGAGTTCTAGTTGCGGGAGAATTCGCCCAGCAACTCACCATAGCTGGCGCGTAATTTGTCGAGGGCGCGGTTGCGCAACTGACGGACGCGCTCGCGCGTGACACCCAGGACATCGCCGATCTCCTCCAACGTCTTCGGCTCATCGTCGTCCAGACCAAAGTAGGCGCGGACAATGGCACTCTCCCGCGAGTCCAGCACACGCAGGCAGGACGACAGTGTGCTGCGCATCTCGTCGTCATCGAAGCGTTCCTCGATCCCCGACTCCGCCGGTGCGGCGAACACGGCCTGCAAGGGTGTGTCCTCATCAGGATAGGCCGGTGCGTCAAAGGACAAATCCCTCTGACTGACGATCATGGCATTGTGCGTGCGCTCTGCACTGATATCGACGTGATCGGCAATCTCCCTATGCGTCGGCGAGCGACCCAGAACCTGTGACAGGGCCCGCGTCTCTTTCTCAATTTTCTGCAGGTCGTTGATCTGGCTCATGGGCGGATTGGCAATCTTGCCCTGCTCGGCCAACGCCTTGAGAATCGCCTGGCGGATCCACCACACGGCATACGTGATGAATTTGAAGCCACGGGTCTCATCGAAGCGCTTGACCGCCTCGAGCAGTCCCACATTTCCCTCTGAGATCAACTCGACCAGAGACAGACCATAATCCTTGTAACCGCGGGCGACACTGACAACAAAGCGAAGGTTGGCGGTAATGATCTGCTGCCGCGCTTCCTCATCTCCCGCCTTTGCCAGGGTAAACAGCTCGAATTCCTGCGAGCGGCTCAAGGGTTCAGTGTCTTTGATTTCTTTCCAGTAGAGTTCCACTGCCTCCACTGCACTCGAGCTTCGTACAGCAGCCATCTTGAGGCGTCTCCTGTAAAGTCGTTGTTAAACAACAAATTACGGGTGTTTCGCTAGAGTTCGTGTGACGCACGAACACGCCAAGAACCAACGGACACAAACCTTAACGTCAACGTTAAGGTGCAATATATGGGCGAGTTCGCACCCATGCAAGGGATTGCGCAATAGTTGAGACGCGGGAAGGCGGTTTTGGATTCCGCCGCAACAATTTCAGTCGGGGCCGGGACGGCGTCGCCGGGTTTTCTTCGTCGAGTTCTTCTTCTTGCCGTCGAGACGCCGGGCAACGGCGGCGCGCCCTGGTCGGGTCTTGCGCCTCTTGGGCGCAGGGGGCTTGATCGCCGCGCCCATGAGTTCGGCAAAACGGTTGATGCAGTCGATGCGATTGCGCATCTGGGAGCGGTGCTGCGAGGAGGCGATCACCAGTTGTCCGGCGGCGTTGAGCCGCGATTGCAGTCGGGACCGGGATCGTTGGCGCAGGCCATCCGGCAGAGACGGACTACCAAGCAGATCAAATCGCAGTTCGACCCGAGTACTTGTCTTGTTGACATGCTGCCCCCCTGGCCCGGGGCTGCGGACAAAGGAAAAGGCCAGTTCAGCCAATGGAATGCGGACGCCTCCGGGCAGGTCGACGGCGTCTGGCAGATGGAGAGAGGACATAGCAGGCAGTATACTTACAGCTTCTGCTTCACACCAAAGAAAGTCAGGCGGAATGAGCCCCAGACATGGGGCTGTATGAGTCGGCCCGGCGCCAGCAGATCATCCATTTTCCGCTGCAGGAGCAGGGCTACCCGCTGGAACTGATGATCAACGAGGGGGGCTGCCTGTGGAGGTCGAAGGACGCTACGACATGCGCAGCTTTCTCAGCTGGGATGGTATCGAGCCGCAGCGGTACAAGGACCTGGCGGCGGCAGGCAAAGCACACAATCAGATCATGCGTCAACTCCATGCGGCGCTGGCCGCGGCAGAGAAAGGCTGAGGCGATGTATTCGGTATCCTACGACGGGTCGAACAGGAAAGTGCTGTGGCAGGAACTGCTGCGACACGAGTTCGAGGCGGCTCTGCAACAGGCGCCGGTTGTCATCGTGCCCATCGGTTCCGTCGAGCAGCACGGTCCGCATTGCCCGATGGACGTGGATATCTCGGCGCCGTTCCACATGGCGGCAGTCACAGCGCGTCGGATCGAAGATTTCCCCGTGATCGTTGCGCCTCCCATCTGGTCCGGATTCACCCACTACAACATGGGTTTCGCCGGTACCATTTCGCTGCGCCTGGAAACCTTTCAGGCTCTGGTGGGTGATGTCTGCCGCAGCATACACGCCAATGGTTTTGACCGCATCATCACTGTCAACGGCCATGGTGGCAATGCAGCGCCCTGTCGTGCTGTGAGTTGGCAGCTGGCGGAAGAAGACATTTTCACCCTGAGCTTCAACTGGTGGGACGCGGTAGAGACCGAACTGCACGAGTGGAGTGCCACCGACGAAGGTGTTGGCCATGGCGGCGAGTGGGAGACGGCGGTGCAATTGCACCTGCGGCAGCACATGGTCGACATGACACGGGCACAGAGTGACGATTCGCTCACGACACCCTTCGCCGGCGACCTGTCCTTCGCCAATTTCGCCGAACGGCGACGGGATACCGCCGCCGGTACCGGCATCATGGGTGATGCCAGGGCCGCCTCCGCCGAAAAGGGCAAACGGATCTTTGACCTGTCCTGTGATCGGCTCGAAGCCCTGGCCAGAGAGTACCACCATCTCCCGGTGCGCCATTACCGGGAGTTTGGCAGCCACTGCAGATAAAAAAACCGCCCCGTCGGCAGGACCGACGGGGCGTCATCAGGTTCGACACGAACCGTAGCAAAGAAGATGCGCCTGGATGGGGCGCGGCCCCCAAAGGGGCGTTGAGGCACGTCGCCGGCGGAGTGGGGAAACTCCGTAGGGTTCCGGCAGAAAACAGACTCTCGAGCCAAGGCCGATCGGAATAGGGTGTCAAGGTTCGACTTAGTATCAAGTAGTCTTACTTAAGGTATCGGAGGCTGATCAGAATCCTTTAGGACAAATACTGCGCAGCCGATTTTCGGCTGGCAGTCAGCATACCCAGCAACAACCAGAAGCATCCCGCAGTGGCAGGTAGGTACATCGGGTAACTCACCAGGCTATGCGTGAGGACGGCGCAGCAGGCACCGGCTTCGGCTTGA
>JAQCJA010000170.1 GCA_027593305.1 bacterium | reverse complement strand
AGCCGATTGGGCCCGCCTCGGTACGGCCGAAAAGGGCACGGTCCGCAATGATCTGGACAACTGGAGCACGTGGACACCACCCTACTCGACAGTCGGCCAGGTAAGTGCCGACGCCGTTGTCGGTGGTCAGGGCGGCGCGCGCATCACGTCTCCAGGACCGCGGCGCTATTTCCAATTCAAGGTGGAATACACCAGCGAAGATCTGTTCTCCGCCAAAGGTTTGGGATCACTTTCTTTCGACTACACCAGCCCGGCGTTGGCAGCGCGGATCATTGCGGAGATCACACCGCGACACGCGCAGATGGGGGCATTGACGGATTTCTCCCTCATCATCGTTCCCGAACTGCGGACCGATGTTGACCGCGGATTCAATTTTGTCACCATTGCCACGCCTGTCCGCATCGAATCCGTTGGCCGGCTGTTGCTGAATCTGCCGGACGGATCCAGCATCGAAGACGACTTCAGTGGTGTCGATCTCGCCAACCTGCCCGTGGTAGGAACAAATTTCACCATCGCCGCGATCGCCGATGACCAGTTTCAGATCGAAATACCGGTCATCGGCTCAAGCCGGCTCGGCACTGGTGAGGTAACGGCCCTCGAGATCAATTTCTCGTGTGTCGTCCTGCGGACAGGCACCGAATTTGTCGTTGAAGCGCAGTTGCAGGGGGCCGGCGAGGTGGCTCAGCGAGCTGTCGCCGGCAATGCCCGGATTCTCCGAGAAGGCGGCCTCACTGCTGTACAGAATCCGTCGAGTCTGGCCGTGCAGGTAGAAAGAAGAAGTAGTCTGTTGATCAACGTACACGCCGATCCCAGCGTCGTGACACCCAACGACGATGGCATCAACGATACGGCGACCATTCGCTTTGACGTGACGGATCTGACGAGTGGTGGTGACGTGATGGTCCGGATCTATGATCTCTCCGGACGACTCGTGCGCATTGTCGATGACAACACCTACGCAAGTGGTCGATATGCGCGTGTGTGGGACGGAAAAAACGAGCGCGGCGAACTGGCTTCGCCGGGGCTCTACATCTATACGATCGACGTAGACGCCGACGCCGGCGCTGCTGCCAAAAGTGGCACCATTGCCGTGGCCTACTAAGAGCCTGGAGGAGGGTTGTGATGCATAGACGGGGCCGTGCGGGACTCGTCACAACGCTGCAGTTGGTCGCCATACTGGCGAGCATGAGTGGCGCTGTCGACGCACAAGGATACGACGACCGTCTGGGGCAGCGGCGTGAAGGAGCGATCTCCTTCGAGCCGAAAGGCCCCGGGGTGTTCTTCGATGCTCTCGATCCGACGGTAAAGCGGTGGTTCGTCCCGCAGGAGCTATACAACGACTACGGCTTCAAAACGTGGCAATACTCGAACTACGCTCGAGAGCCGTACCAGAGATACGTCAACACCAATCTCGAGGGCGAGCACTTCTACGATATGTATGGTTCGCACATCAGCCGCGGCTGGCTGATCTACGATTGGCGTCAGGAGGCCCTGACCCCCCTGGGCAGCTCGGTCTTTCAGGATTCCCGCTACCAGGGGTGGTTCAACCAGGTTCTGATCGCTTCCGATGCCAAGGGTGGAACGAACTACTCCATCACCGTTGGTGATCAGATCCGCACGACCTTGACGCCGCTGACCTTCTCCAAGCCGGCCTACAACGGCATTCAACTGGACGCGTCGACGGACAAGTACCAGGGCACGCTGCTGCTGTCCCGTGTGAGCGGTCCCGTGCGCTCGGCCATCTCGGCGCCGGATACACGGACCAACGCCACCAACATGGTGGGTGGTCGTGCGTTGGCCCAGGTCGGTGACTTCGTCACCGTCGGCGCCACCTATCTGAACACGCACACCACACGCACAACCCTGGGTTCCTTCGAAGGCAATCCGGTGCAGGGAACGCTTGGTGACGGTCAGGCGCGCGTGCCGGTGACTGCCATCGCCCTGATTCTGAGCGACGATTCGCCAGAGGATGGCGAAGGTGGTGCCGCCCTGTTTGCGCACGACATTGCCATCGTCCACGAGGATTTTCAGACCGGCATCCGGCATCGTCTCACCCTTGCGGATCTGACCAATGACCCCACCCGCTGGCCGATCATTGAGGGTGGCTTCCAGGAAGGGGGCTTCCTGGCGGCCAATGGCAGCCAGCGCATCATCATCAACTACGACTTCACCGACCCCTCGTATGTCGGCCCGGATCCGACGGAAATCGTCGATGTCACCTTCGATCTGGTCGTCGCCAATGATTACCGCATCGATGTCTGGTCGGACCGCCAGACGGGGCAGTCGGCTCCCCCGGCAGCACCGTTGACCGGAGAGATTCTGGATGAGCGCAACCCGGCGTTGCTGGAGTTGGCGCGTGCGCCTGCCAACGTCAAGGACGGTTCCAATCGTCGCCGGCTCCTGCTCGACTACGGTCTGCCCACAGCGAACCAGATCATCGGTTTCACTGTGGAGGGCACCGACATACTGGGTTTTGATTTCTACGGCGAGTACGACATCAACCATCGCTTCAACCAGTATCCCAACCTGGCTTTGTTCACCGACGACCGCCCCTTCGAGGTGTCCTCGGAATCGGCCGATGCCTGGATGATGAATCTCTCTTGGCAAGGTTACCCGTGGTTCTTCTTCGGCGAAGCCTTTTCCATGGATCATGACTACTCGACGAGTCCCTATCTGGTCAACTCCGCGGGTGATGTGAACTATGATCAGCCCGCACAGTTCCTCTACGAGTTTGTCGAGGACAATGACGATCAGGACCGCTTGCCGGACTGGCAGCGGGCCAATCAGTCCGGTCCTGACTTCGCGGTGTTTCCAGGCTGGGACGAGAACAACGACTTCGTCAGCGATTTCAACCAGAACGACACCAGGTCGATCAGCAATCGCATACCGGACTACCAGGAGGCCTTTCTGCGCTATGATGTCGACAGACCGGAGTTCCTTTACGGCATCGATCTCAATAACAACGACTGGATCGACCGCTTCGAGAATGACGATGAACCAGATTATCCGTACAAACGGGATCATCAGGGGTACAACGTCTACGGCGGCGTTCGACCCCTGCCGGGTGTGCGGCTGAGCTTCGGTCAGACACGGGAGCAGCTGCAGTCATCGGGGCGCAAAAACCACACGTCATACGCAATGGCCATGGTCGATCAGGATTACGCCGGTTTCGGTCGGCTGCGCGCCTTCCACATGCTCAAGCTCGCCAAGGACAGAATCCCGGACGATCGCCGTGAAGCGCAGCCCTTCCTTGACTCGGGCCCACCGGCACTGGTTGTTGACATCCTGCCGGCGCAGGATACCTGGATCAACTCCCTCTACCTGGGCTTTGACTACAATGCCGTGCCCAATCTGAATGTGCGCAACAAACTGAAACTCGATTTCTACGTGCAGCGTCAGGATGACCTGCGCACTGTGGATCGCCGCCTCCTCGATGACCGGGCCTCCTTCTTCGGGCTCATCAACAAGGTGGACTACACGATTCACCTGGAGCGCATGAGCATCGTGCCTCGCTTCAAAAGTCAGTTTCTGCGGCGCGCTCCCTTCGTCAAGGGATTGGACGACACCCGCGAATGGGATGGCCTGCTGTCCGCCATTGTGCGCTTCCCGGTGCTGAATCGGTCCGCCGTCGAGATCGGCGCCGAACTGCATCGACTGGCGGAGCTGAATCTCGACGAAGACCAGCATGTCGAGGACAGTATCCTCGGCCCCACGGGTGATCGCACGGAGACAACGCTGGCGCTGCAATGGACCACGTCGAGTGATTACCTGGGTTACAAGCTGCTCATTCAGACAGGTTTCCGGCTGTCGCGCACGGCGGACGAGGAGATCCGCATCAGGGATCTCAACGTCAGCAAGCGCAGTGATGCGAGTACCGGTACGACAACCTTCATCACCGTCTACGCCGGGGTAGACCAGTGAGACCGTTTGCCCCAGCTCTGTCGCTGGTGGCGCTCGGCCTGGCGCTGAGCGTTACGGCGCCGTCCGCGTACGAGCGTCCCGACACGGGCTCCCGCTTTGGGCAGCGCAGCGACGATCAGGTGGCCAATCGCCCGCAGGGGCTGAGCGTCATCATGGATGTTGTCGAGCCGCGCATGGCCAAGCGCTACGTGTCGCAGGAGCTCTACCAGGAACACGGCTGGCAGTCGTGGCAGTACACCAACTATGCCGCCGAACGCTACAACCGATACGTTGATCCCGCACTTTGGGGTGACAGCTTCTACGACGGCTATGGGAACTTCCTCACCCGTGGCTGGCTGCTGTACGAGTGGACGGAAGATCACCCCCGCGTCTCGGAAAGCAGCAGCGTTCTCAAACGCCAGGAGTACTCCAGCCTGGTGGGCTCCCTCATCATCGCCTCTGATACAAAGGGGGGGAACTCGTTCTCCATCACCATTGGCGACGAGATCTTCACCAGTCTCACACCGATGACCTTCCGCAAGTCGGTGTTCAACGGAACGCAGATGGATTTCCACAACGATCGCCTGCAGTTGACGGGCGTCTTTTCGCGCATCAGCGCCCCCGGGTTCATCACGGCACCCAATACAGCGGCTTTCAACGTCTACACCAACCTTGTCGGCGGTCGGGCGTTGTGGCATCTCAACAAGAGCCTCACCATCGGTGGGGTTCTGGTCGGCGCCCACAATGGCCGCGGCCAGGTGGAGAGTTTCGCCGGCGATCCGCTGAAGGGTGATCTCACGGCCGAACAGCTGGAGCGGGGTGTGAGCACGGTTGTCATTCGTCTCAGTGATGATTCGCCCGCCGATGGAATCGGTGGTGCCGTGTTGCTCGCCGACGACGTCGAGATCCGTACCACCATCGGTGATCGCGATACACTGATCATGGGCAGCGAGATCGGTTTTGCCCCTCTGCGTTCCGGCGGCACGATTCGCGAGGGCGTGCGTACTGCCGACGGTGTCGAACAAATCGAACTCCGTTACGAGCTTGGTCAACTGCAGGCATTGCTGGATGATCGAGATGCCGTCAACAGCATCCAGGATCTGCGCTTCCGCCTGGTTCTGGTCAATGACTACCGGGTCGAGGTGACCTCAGACCAGCAGACCAACTCCGAGGATCAGCCCGTGTTTCTGCTGGTCACACAGGCCCAGGGGAACGTGCGCGACGGTTCCAACAAGAAAGAGGTCGTGTTCAACTACGGCTTGCCCACGGCAACCCGGATCCTGGGTTTGACGCTGGAAGCCAGAGACTTGTTCGGATTCAATCTCTATTCCGAGTTTGACGTCAACCACAACTATCGGAAGTACCCGAGCCGGCGCACCGACACCCACAAGGCCCACTCCGGCACGGCAGGTGACGAGAGTGCCCGCGCCTGGATGATGAATCTGACACGCTCCAGCTTTCCCTGGCACTTCTCGGCGGAAGGCTTCTACCTGGACGAGGACTACAACACAAGTCCGTATATCGTGGACGGCAACGGCCGTATCGATTACAGCGATCCGACGCGGTCCCTGTACGATTTTGTCGACGACAACGATGACAACGACAGACGTCCCGATCAGAAGCGCCGCTACCAGGACCCACGAAGCGCCCTCGAGCTGGGTGTCGAGGGCCGCACCGACCAGGGCTCGGCGGATGACGCCGTATTTCCCGGTTGGGATCAGAACAACGATTTCATCTCCGACTTCAACCAAAACAGCAATTTCTTTCGCGAGAACCGTTTCCCGGATTACGAGGAAGCCTTTTTACGGTATGCCTCGGATCGGCCCGAATATCTCTTTGGTATTGATCTGAACAACAACGGCTGGGTCGATCAGTTCGAGAACGACAACGAACCCGACTACCCGTACAAGCGGGATCACAAAGGGTTCAACCTGTTTGTGCGCAATCATGTCAATCAATGGGCACAGGTGACGGCGGGGCACGCCCACGAATGGCTGGTCTCCGACAATCGGGAGAACAAGACCAGCTACGTGCTGGCAGGCCTGGATCGCGAGTTCGTCTGGGGCCGTGTCCGTGCCTACGACATGGTCAAGAAGGCTGAGGACGATATACAGGACAACCTGTTTCAGTGGCTGCAGCAACCCGGGCTGCCCGGCGGACACATCGCCGTGGAAGATCCCCTGTTTGCCCGCGATACCTGGGTCAATACGCTGTGGCTCGGATACGATCGCCAGGTCGACTGGGGCTTGAACACGTCGCACAAGATCAAGTACGAGAAGGTCTGGCAAGGGGATGGTGGCCAGGCGGCGGGCATGGAGGATGTGCGCTTCTTCGGGCTCGTCAACAAGGCCGACCACCCGTTCCGCCTGGGGGATCTCGTCATCCATCCCAAGCTCAAGAGCGAGATCCTGCGCGACGACACACCGTACTCGATGGGCGGCGTGATCGGTGATCGCAAGGAATGGACCCGACTCGGGTTTCTCACATTCACCCTGCCCGTCATGCGGCGAACGGAGCTGCAGTGGGGTTTCGAGCAGATGTTGTTCAGTGACTACGTCATAGATGAGGAACTCCTGGAGCGTGGAGACTTTTCCAACGATTTCCGCAGCACGGTGTGGGCTGCTCAGTTGACCAACTCCTCCGACTACTGGGGCTATCGATTGACCTCGATTCTCGGGTACCAGTTGCGTCGTCTCACCCGAGAGCGAATACAGATGAAGGACCGGACCCAGACCGACAGTTCGGTGTTTATGACGATCTATGCCAGTCTCTCCGAGTAGCCCGGATGCCACGGCGCTCTACGCGTCTCTGCGTGCCGAGATTGGCAGCATACCGTGTATCAACTCCCATTCGCATCTGCTGCCCGAGGCCGAACGGCTGGCGACTGTCGTGGATGCCCTCAGTCTCTTCGGACACGCCTATCCAGCGGCCGACCTGCGGGCGGCGGGCATGACCCAGCAGTTGCTGGATGAGATCTGCGACGTAGACCAACCCCTCGAGGCTCGTTGGCAACGCTTCGCCCCTTACTGGTCACGGATTCGGCTGACCGGTTATTCGCGGTGTCTGCGCATCGGCTTCGCAGATCTTCTCGGTTTCGACGACCTTCGTGCAGATACCGTGGGCCCCCTGTCTGCGGCTCTGGCGGCCCACGCACAGCCCGGGTTCTATGCACGGGTTTTGCGCCAACGAGCCAATATCAGGTGCTCCGTCGTCAACATGGAGGATCTGGTGGATGTGGACCGTGCGTTGTTCCTGCCTCTGCCCAGGCTGAACCGCTTCAGCATGCTGCGAACAGCGGCGCAGGTTCAGGCGATCGAGGCGGACTATGCCGCCAGTATCACCTGTCTGGCCGATCATGTTGCGCTCATCGACCGTGTCTGTCAGGACTGGCGCCAGGCCGGTGTCGCCGGGATCAAACTGTCGCAGTCCTACCATCGCCGCATGGATTTTTCCGCGCGCGACGCCGTCGCGGCAGCGGCGGTCTTTTCCGACTTGCTGCGTGGAGACTACAGTGGCCTCGAATCACCCGCGGGCCGTCTGCTGGAAGACTATCTGGTCTTCGAGTGTTGCCGCGCCGCCGCCGACGCCGACCTGACGATCCAGTTCCACCAGGGCATGCGCGCCGGCAATTATGGTGGCCTGGAGGGCGCCAGTCCGGCACCCCTGACACCGCTGCTGCAGAACTTTCGCCAGGCGCGCTTTGATCTGTCACACGCCGGATTCCCGTACCTGCGGGAGGGGGCGGTACTGGGCAAAACGTTTCCCAATGTCTACCTGAACATGTCGTGGATTCACATCATCTCTCCTTTCGGCGCTCGCCTGGACCTGCGCGAGTGGCTGGA
The DNA here is from genome assembly GCA_027593305.1 of bacterium. Taxonomy (GTDB): domain Bacteria; phylum Latescibacterota; class UBA2968; order UBA8231; family UBA8231; genus UBA8231. Next base: position 812 of record JAQCJA010000170.1, on the reverse strand, counting down.
GATGGTGCCGACGAACAAGATCATCGCCTTCGGTGATGACCTGGCCCATGTCGAAGCGGTGTACGGCCACGCACAGATGGCCCGCGACAACTTCGCCCACGTGCTGGCACAGATGATCCAGGAACGACGTCTGTCTGAATCCGAGGCTGTCGATGTTGCGCGCGCCGCTTTCCACGACAACCCGGCTCACATTTACAGTCTCGATCGCGCCTGAGCGACACCGCCTTTCACCAACGGAGTTGTGTTGACGATCCCCAGCGTAGTGACAAGCGGTCGGCAGGTCCCACCAGCGTGGGCCATACGCCAGCGCGAGTTGATCGCCCGCATGGACCGGGCGGCGGTGCCATTCACACAGCATGCGACGCGACCGGATGGCACGCTGATCCAGCGTAGCGAGTGGACCAGCATGGATGGCACGGACAACGGCTACGAGGCATTCTTGTCCTTTCCCCTGGCCTACCTGCTGGGCGGCGGTGAATACCTGCACGAAGTCGGGCGCAAGGAGTGGGACGCCATCACCTGGCAATATGGCAACTACGGCACGGTGGAGCGCGAGTTTGTCACCGGCTTCGACTGGTTCCATCACAGCGAGAGCTACACCTACATCTACTATCTGGCCCTGGCCAATCCCGAACACTACATCGACAAGAACCGGGCCGTGCGCTACGCCCGGATGTACACCGGCGACGATCCTCTGGCGCCCAACTGGGATGCCGAACACCGGATGATCCGGGGGCCGCTGAACGGCAGTCGTGGACCGCGTCACCCCACGACCCGGGCCGACTGGGAATACCACCGGGGGATTCTTTCCG
>JAQCJA010000169.1 GCA_027593305.1 bacterium | reverse complement strand
CCTGTTGCAGGCAGTAGGCCGCCAGTTCGCCTGCGGCCTCGCCGATGTTCCACTCCACCGGGTGCAGGCGGTAGCAGCCATTGGTGATATGGGTAACCCCCAGATTCTTGCACGCTGGCAGCAGATTGACCACGCGCTCCGGGATCAGCGCCCCAAGTGGGATCTGGAAGGGCAGCGAGCTGATATCGATGTAATTGTCCCCACCGGTGCTGGGATGCAGATCGATGCGATAGCTGCCAATGCCAACGCTGTCAGGCAAGAGCGCCGCCCTGTCACTGCCGTGGGCATCGCGGCCGACATGTTGTTCCTTCACCGTGAAGCGGGCGCGAATGCGGCGCGACTCACGGATGTACGGATACTTTGCCAGTCCGTCGTCGGTGCCGGTGAGATCCGGACGCAGGTAGAGACCGGGATATCCCGTGCCGCCGTCGGCACGGGGTGCTTCGGTCTGCATCCAGTAGAACAGACTCAGGCTCTGCTGACGTGCTGCCTGCAGATGGCGCGCCACCGCTTCTTCCCCTGCATCGATGATGTCACCCTCGACGTAGTCGTTCTGTGGCCAGTTGACCAGCGTCGCCTCATGCGGCATCACGCCAGGTGCATAGTGCTGACGGCAGATCAGGCGGCGATAGAGCCACAGACCCTTTGCAGGATTGTCCGGTGCTTCCTCGGGAAACAGCACGCGTGGCATGGGCTGCAGGGTGATCGGGTGGGTGTAGACCCAGCTGAGCATCTTCCCCGGCCAGGCCGGCGTCAGGGCCGGTACGTAATCGCGCCAGAAATCGTACTGCGCCGGCTTGTCGATCACGTGCGCCCCCGTGTGCTCGCCCTCAGGGTCCCAGGCCATGGGAAAACACCAGGTGAAGGACTGGACGTTGTGTGGTTGCGCCGCACCATCAACGGCATGAGGCTCGCCCGTATCGGCCCGCGACTCGGCACCCGTGACGTATTCGACCCCGGCCAGGGGCAACAGCTCACCAAGTTCGGTGGCATCCAGCACATACTGGGCGGCAATGGTCTGTTCTGCGCCGCTGTGCAGGTGGCGAAAGGTCACAGCCCGCACGCGGTCCCCCTCGGTGGCGGCGGCGATCGGCCGCCGCCGCGTCAGCACCTGCAGGCGACCGCTGGCCACGTGCGGGGCCAGCATGGCGCGCATCGTCGTTTCGTAGACGGCGGGCTCGGCGCACAACCGCGACACGCTGCCACCCCCTGGATTCAACTGCGGATGGGCCCGCGCTGCCGGCGTCAGCGGATAGTGCTGCCGGTAGTACTCGCGCACGCCAGTACGGAAGCGCCGATACCGGGCCGTTGCGCCAAAGGATTCGATCCAGCGACTCTCGTCCGGGGGCACCGCCTGGGACGTGAGTTGGCCACCAAGCCAGTCGGTTTCCTCTGTCAGGATCACACGGCAACCGGCCTCTGCCGCAGCCAGGGCAGCGGCAACGCCGCCGGTCCCACCGCCGGCAACGAGGATCTCGCAGCACAATTCTTTCACGTGATTCACGACTCCGGATGCTGGTGGTGGGTGGTCCAGGAGAGGACGGGCCGATAGCCGAAAGCCTGGCCTGCGCAGCCGGTAGCGATGATCTTCATGGCGCTGATTGTAGGCCGGCGAACGGGCGTTCACAAGATTGAGGATGGAGAATATGATGCAGCTATGGAGTCGGGTTGTGACAGCGACCCTGATGCTGACAGTGGTTCCTGCTGCCCATGGACAGAGCGCAGCGACGCCGGGGGCAACCTGGGATCGTCGCTATGACGGGCAGATGTATGTCTATGGCAAGGAGCCGGTGGACTTCCTCCGGCAGATGCTGCCAGAACTCCACGTCGGGCGGGCCCTGGTGCTGGCCGCCGGCGAGGGCCGCAATGCCGTGTATCTCGCGCGGCAGGGTTTTGACGTGACCGCCGTGGACGTTTCGGCAAAGGGCCTGCAGAAGTGTCTGGCGCTGGCGGCGACACAGGGTGTCACGGTGCACACCATTGTTGCCGACCTCGACACCTTTGACCTCGGTACGGAGCGCTGGGATGTCATCACCGAGTTCTACTACCATGATCCGGCGCTGTTCGAGCGCGCCATGCGTGGCCTGAAGCCCGGCGGGCACTTCATCCTGCAGCACTTCTCCCTCGATCAACTGACAACCAACCGCTTTGGCCCGAGAAACCCGGCCTGGCTCGTGGCGCCCAATCAGTTGCCCCGGGCCTTCAACGCCTGGCGGATCCGTCACTACGAAGACACGATCGTGGAACTGGATGAGGGCATGCACCAGGGCCCGGCTGCCGTCGTGCGCCTGCTGGTGGAAAAAACGCCGGTTGAGTAGCTGCGCCGGTCCCGCTGCTCAGGGCGTCGGTGCGGCCGCTTCCGGAGGCATCGGTCGGGCCGCCAGTTCCTGGTCCATCATGAACAGCCCTGCATTGCTTTCGGCGACCATCTCCAGCTTGCGCAGCAGGTCGCGAGCGACGGACTCCTCCTCGACCTGCTCGGTGACAAACCATTGCAGAAAGGCCAGGGAGGCATGGTCCTTTTCGGCCATGGCCAACTCACAGAGCTCGTCGATCTTGGCGCTGTTGTTGCGCTCGTTCGCCAGTGCCGCAGCAAACGTCGCCGTCGCTGAATCCCACTTCGTCACCGGTGCCGCCACGGGCAATAGCAGGACCTCGCCGTCCCGGTCGTGGATGAAGTCGTACATCTTCAGCGCGTGGGCCCGCTCCTCCTGGTACTGAATCCGCATCCAATGGGCGAAGCCCTTCAGATCTGTCGACTCAAAGAATGCCGACATTGCCAGGTATTGGTAGGCGGACTGCAATTCGACGTTGACCTGCCCGTTGAGGGCCGTTGCCATTGTCTTGCTCAGCATTTTCTGTCTCTTTCGGTAAAAGGTCAACCAGCCTCGGCGGCCAACTTCAGCTGACGGCTGCGTTCGTAGAATGCTGACAGTTCCATCTCATTGAGGTAGACGAGTCCGCGCGTGCCACGAATCAGCGCGCTCGGATGCTCGTGAAACCATTCACGGCCCAGGCAGATCTTGATCTTCTCGTACTGCTCGACCTGCACACGCTGGGCCAGTTCGGAGAAGGGTCCGTCGTGCTCGGGACTGGGGAAAGATGCGTCCTTCTGAGAAACGAAACTGTTCATGAAGGCGTTGTGCATGATGGCAAACATATTCAGTGATACGGGGACAAAGATGTTTGCCTCACTGGGATGGAACCGATACCAGACGTTGCGATAGCCCCAGACCCGGATGTCACTGCGGCCCGTGGCCGTTTCGTGACGCCGCAGGGCCTCGGCGATCGACTGCAGAACCTTGTAGTGCGTATCCGGGCCGCTGGCTTCGGGATCGAGGGCGACGCTGACCACGTCAGGTGTCGTTGACTGCAACAGCTGCATCACGGGCAGCACATCCTTTTCCACAGTCGGCTCGGGCGTAAAGATGTCTCCCGTGTAGAACCCGAGGCGCAGATGCAGGATGTGTGAACAGTCCCAGCCGAAATAACCCCAGATACATTCGGCTTCCCACTCGCGGCACATCGACTTGAGCCGCTGCACATCGTCGGCGTCCTTCTGGCCCGGGTGACGACTGGCGAAATAGGTTCGCAGGGCACCAAGGCGGGACCGCACCGCGTCGCGACTGCTGTCACCGTAGTTGGCGATCAGGTTGCGCAGAAAGCGCCGGGCCGCACCCTCATCCCGCGCATCCTCACGGGCGGCGGCGACCCCATCCAGGTACTGCCACACGTCGCGATTGCGGCCCTCGAGGCTGTCCGGTTCAAAATACCCGGCCGCCCACAGGCGGACAAAGTCATCGCTGTCCAGGCGCGACGCCAGTTGCTTGACGTAGCCGAGGATGAGCCGATTCGTCACGGCCGTGAAGCCACCCGTGAGACAGGCGAAGTAGTGCGTATTGCTCGCGTCGCGCGTGTGCCGCACGATGTACGGCAGGTAACCGAGCATCAGATCGTCGTGGTGCGGCTCCGTGTGCAGGAAGCGCGTGTCCGAAAGCGTCTGCGAACCACGCTCGATTTTGGCCACGATTCGGTCGCGCACCATTTCCGTGAGGCTCTCCCGACCGGCGGGCCACTTCGCCAGCAACGCAGCGGCTTCGGGATCGGCGGCGAACATGTCCGCCGTCAGGTCGACAACCTTGCAGTTGCGGGATACAGCCAGGTCGACAACGATTCGTTCCGCCATCTCCGTCGAGATGGTGGCAGCCTGTTCGATCCGTTCCAGCCGACGGCGACCCAGGAGCTTGGCCGCCCCCGTGGTGATGTAGAAGCGGGCCATGGGCAACGCGTGCAGAGCCGTTGCCGGAAAGTCGATGTCCGGTTCCTGCTGGATGGCGTCGGCAATGATCCGCGCCTTGGACTCGCCGGCAGCGATGATGATGGCGCAGGCCCCGGGATTGGCGGTGATCGTGCCCAGGCCGATGGTGATCACGAGTCTCTTGCTGGCCACCTCGATGCCACCCAGATCACCGGCAGCGGCGGCCTGGGTTTCGTAGTTGACCGCCGTCAGGCGCGTCGTGGAGCGGTGATCGGAGCCCCGCACATTGAAGCCGATGTGCCCGTCCGGGCCGATGCCACCGAGAAAGAAGCCGATGCCGCCGAGAGCCCGGATGCGGTCCTCATACTGCTGACACCATTGATCCACGCGCGATAGCACCTGTTTGCGTGTCGCCTCCACATGACTGGCAGCAGCGCGGTAGCGCAGGCTCAGGTCAACGATGCCCTCTTCGCCCCACACCGACTGCAACGTCTGCCCGTTCTGCAGGCCGATCTGCCGGCAGTCCATCAACAAGGACCGCTCTTCGCGCAGGCCGAAGCCTTCGAGATAGAAGCGTTTCAAGTAAGAGAAGAAACTGTTGGCCTGTGTCGGCTCAATCGGGTAGAACTCATCAATCTGCACGAAGTGCAGTCCCGACATCTGCGGCTTGCGCCCTGGATCAACACCGGATGCCTCGAGTTCGCCGCGGATCTCAGGCGTATCCCAACTGGCCAGCAAACGCTGCACCCAGCGGATGAAATGTTCCGGCGTCTTGCCCGTCGGCAGGGACACAACCCCTTCGGGGTTGCCCTGTACCCACTCCAGGAAGCGCAGGGCAGCGAGCTTGCCGAGGGCGGGGAAGTTGTCCACCACCAGCGTCGGTATGCGTTCTTCCGGCGCATAGAGAGAGGCCAGGGGCGAGTGCACCAGCGCCTGCCGTTCCACCGGTGTGAGATCAGCGTCGGTCAAGATTGGCCTCGTGGATGAAAAGGTACAGGCACCAGTCCCCATGGGCCTGACGCCTGTTGGTTTTTCACTGCGTGGTGCGGATGGCTCAGCCGTCAGACACGAGCCGCATAAAGATCGGCCAGATGTTCCTTGACCTGCTCCGCCAGCTCCTCGTCGGTGATGGCGCTCATTCGACCGTGGACCTCGTACTGGTCCATGACCCAGCGCGCCACTTTGTGCACCTTGATCTTCGACAGCTTCCTGTCCCCCTTGAGTCCCAGAAATGTATTGACCCACAGGGCCACGCCGTCGACCCCGGATTTGTCCGTAATCGACACACGCGGCGGGCGACCGAAGAGCTTTGTTGTATCAAAGATATTGTAGATACGCTCATCGGACCGCAGTCCACCGGCATGAATGCCGGCGCGCGTCGTGTTGAAATCACGGCCCACGAAAGGATAGTTGTGGGCGATGTCGACGCCGATGGACTGCATGTAGCGAGCCAGTTCCTGCACCATCATCAGATCGATGCCACACAGATCACCATGGAGGGCGATGTATTCGATGATGGCCCCCTCCAGCGGCGGATTGCCGGTACGCTCACCGAAACCGAAGAGTGTCGTGTTGACGGCGTTGCAGCCGTAGAGCCAGGCCGTGGCGCCGTTGATGTGCACCTTGTGGAAGTCGTTGTGGCCATGCCACTCAAGACACTCGGGCGGCATGCCGATGTCGTGCGTCATGCGGTGAATCATCTTGGGAATCGAGCGCGGCAGCTTGACACCGGGCGTCGACACACCAAAGCCCATGGTATCGCACAGACGGATCTTCACATGCATGTCCGCCGGCACCTGTTCCGAACGCCGCTTCAGTTCGGCGACGTAGGGCATGACAAAGCCATCGAAATCGGCGCGGGTCACGTCCTCCAGATGCACACGCGGGCGGATCCCGGCGTCCCATGCCGCATCGATAACCTCGATGTAGTCATCGAAGGCCTTGCGGCGATTCTTCTTCAGCTTGTAGAAGATGTGGTAATCGGAGGAGGGTGTCAGCAACCCCGTTTCCTTGACCTGCGCATCCTTCACCAGGCGAAAGTCACCCTTGTCCGCACGGATCCACGAAGTCACCTCGGGATACTTGTGCCCCAGGGCACGGCAGTCATCCAGGGCCTTGCGATCGTTGGCCGTGTAGAGAAAAAACTCGGTCTGGCGGATGACCCCCTTGGGACCGCCCAGTTTGGCGAGCATGTCGAACAACTTGACCTGCTGTTCCACCGTGTACGGGGGTCGGGCCTGCTGTCCATCACGGAAGGTTGTATCCGTGATCACCAGATCCCGTGCCAGGGCCTCCTTTGGGTCGAAGATCACCTGCTTGCCATCGATCTCCTCTACCTGCGGACCATCGAACTGGATCTTCGGTGGCAGCGAATAGTCAAACATGTCGTCGAGCAGATTGGGCTCGACCGTTTCCTGCAATTCATACTTGGCACTCATCTCATAAGCTCCCTATGTCAGCTTCACTCTTGCCCATCCCTGTCAATCCCACGCAAGCTGTGCGTCGCAACCGGAATCGAGCCCGTCGGGGTGGCGCCGGAGAGGCTCGCTCCGACGCCGACGCCGACTCAGTCCAGGTGTTTGCCGATGAAGTCGATCGCCCCACCCACGTCCTGTACACCCAGGGCCTCATCCTCGTCCATCTCGATGTCGAACTCCTCTTCGAAGCCGGCCATCAATTCAACCGACTGCACCGACTCGGCGCCGAGGTCGGCACTGAAGGAATGGCTCTCTTCGATCTGTCCCGTGTCAATCTTGAGCACCTTGGCAATAACCTTGTACACCCGCTGCTTGACGTCGTCGCGCTGCATCTGTGTCCCCCCTAGGTGAGCTTCGACCCTATGTGAGCATCGACGCCGCGGCGGCGTCGATGATGAATGTGCACTCCGGGTGATCCTGCAGCAGGCTCGAGGGGCAATCGGGGCTGAAGGGCCCCTCCACGGCTGCGGCAATGGCATCGGCCTTCTTCGCCCCGGTGGCAAGCAGGATCAGAGCCCGGGCTTCGCGAATGGTGCCGATCCCGGCAGACAAGGCGCAGCGTGGCACCTCGGAGGGATCGGAAAAGAACCGGCCGTCACTGTTGGCATCGATGGTTTCCTGTGTCAGGCTGACGAGCCGGGTGCGCGAATCCACGGAGCTGCCCGGCTCGTTGAAGGCGATATGCCCGTTGCCGCCGATGCCGAGGAGCCACAGATCGACGCCGCCGGCGGCGAGGATGCGGTCCTCGAAGGAACGACACTCCAGGGCGGGAAAGCGGGCCTTGCCGTTCAGTACGTGCGTATTCCAGGGATGGATGTCGACATGACGGAAGAGTCGGTCATTCATGAAGTAGCGATAACTCTGTTCGTGGTCGCCACCCAGACCCCAGTACTCATCGAGATTGAAGGAGGTAACACCGGCCATGGTGAGGCCCTCGTCCTTGTGCATGCGCGCCATTTCGGTGTACGTCGCTTCGGGTGTGGATCCGGTGGCCAGTCCGATGACGGCATCCGGGCGTGTGCGGATCAGATCGGCGAAGGCGGTAGCGGCGGCGGTGGCCACAGCAGCGGCGGAGTCGCAGATCTGCAGTTTGATATTCCCAGACATGGCAGTCGTTGATGTCCTGTTTGAGGTGGAAGGGGCTGATGGGGGGATAATCTACAAACACCAGGTTCCGGGCAAAAAATCCACCCCCTGCTCCCCCTCGTCACAGGGGGCGTGTCCGGTTGCCGCCTGTCTGCGGCCCGGCTACTTTCCGCACCAGTTAGCAACATCACCTTTTGCGCCAACCCAGTCCATTGCGGAGCCCTTGATGAGCGACCATCTACCGCTGTCCCCTGAACAGATTCAGCGTCTCGAACAGCGCGGATGCAGCGCCGAAAATTGGGCCGATGTCCGCGTCGCCGACGGCTTCGACGCCGAGCGGGTGCGCAACGTGCAGTTCGGCGGCCAGATGCGCCTGGGTCGCCTGACGGGCTACGTGGATCTGGAGGGTGGTGTCCGACGTCCCGCGGCCCTGACGGATGCGACGCTGATCAACTGCGTCATCGGCGATGACGTGCTGATCGCCCGTGTGGGCAGCCATATTGCCAACTACGAAATCGCGGACGGGGCCATCCTCACCGACGTTGGCACCATCGTCACCCGTGAGGGAGCCAGTTTCGGCAATGGCGTGAAGGCGGCGACCATCAACGAAGGGGGCGGCCGCGAAGTAGCGCTGTTCGCCGAGTTGTCCAGCCAGTTCGCCTACCTGCTTGCCATGCATCGACACAGTTCGGCACTGACCGAACGGCTGGAGGCGATGGCTGCTACCTACGCCCAGCAGGTGACGCACAATCGGGGCACCATCGGC
>JAQCJA010000168.1 GCA_027593305.1 bacterium | reverse complement strand
GGCCGGCGCCAGCCGATACTGGGTACGAACGGAATTTATGCTGGTGGGTCAAGCTGCGGCGGCGGGCGATGGCCGTCGTTTCCCGGTTCGGCCAGCGCCGACGAAAGGCGCTCAGCGGGCTACGGTGAAACCCCAGTTGAGGCCTATCGTCTGCAGGCTGTTGGTATTGGCGACCGTCAGCGGCACTTCGCCCTTTAGGGCCACAGATAGCGTGACGGCCTCTGAGCAGCGGTAGTAGCTGCCGGCCAGCAGAATGGCGCGATTGGCCTGGGTTACCTTTGGCACCCGGATATGGGTGGAGAAACCGCTGGCTCTGCCGTAGAGTTGCCAACGACTTCCCGTCCGTCTGCTGGCATCGACGTAGTACGCATACGTTGTGGCGAAACGTCGGCGCAGGCGGGGGAGTGTGTGCAGCCGCAACTCGCCGCCAACGCCGATCACCCATGCCCCACGGGACGGGATCTGTCGCAGGCCGCCCGTCACGAACAGATCATCGGAGCCGAATCCCAGGGCCTCCAGCGCCTTGTCCGGCTGCTGCGGCAACTCCGCCGCCACGTCGACGGTTCCAGAGGGCATGCTGAGACGGTAGCCGCCGCCGATGCGGGCGACGAAGCGTGCGAAAAGACGCCGGGGGACCCGATACTCAAACGACAGGGTCACGCCGTCCGGCTCGATGGTGCTGTGTTTCGTGTTCTCCTCGTGCAGCGTTGGCAGCACCAGCCCGCGGGTGCGGTTGTACTCAAAGGGCAGGCGCAACTGCGCCGTCCACGTGTCGTTGATGAAATACGAGAATGCGGGCACCACCTGCAGCACGTGGGCGCTGGCACCTGCCGAGACGGGGATGTAGCCTGACATCTCATAGTGTCCCCGAGGTGACACATAGGCTGACAACAGAGAGAAAGCGTAGTTCCGTGACGCCAGGAACGGATCCAGGCGGAATGGCTCGACGCGTCCCATCTCGTTGGAACACAGGACGTGACAGGGCTCGTACTCCGGTCCCGTCGGCGTTGTCTCTGCGGCGACGGTCGTGAACCCACCCGGACCTGTGGAGCCGAGTACACCGATACACAGCAGCAGTCGCAGGGCCGGGCGGCGCCGTCGTTGCACGAGGCGCTCATCTTCCCGGGGCAGTTCTTTCCGCGTCAGCGTCAGGTCCATGATCTCACTCGAGGGGCGGTCTGTGTTGATTTTCGCTGGCAGGATGTCCGTAAGTGGAGTCATCTCCTGACCTGCCCCCTTCGGCGCCCCGCCCCCGCTCAGGGCAGGGGGACAGGACGACTGTCCTCGCTTTCCATACTCCAATCCGCCAGCCGCAGTCGCATGTCGGCGAGCACGCTCTGCTTGCCCGCCCGTCCGGCGACGTTGGTCAGCTCCCAGGGATCGGCCTGCAGATCGTAGAGCTCGTCCAGGTCGCCCATGGGGTCGTGTACATACTTCCATGCGCGCGTGCGCACCATCTTGCGCCGGCCCTCGGCTTCGCGCCAGCGCAGCGAGTCGATGAGGGTAGCGAAGCCCCAGGGCCTGGGCATCTGCGCCAGATCCGCCTGGCCGAAGGCGGGGCCACCCGCCCCGTATTCGGCAAAGGCTGCGTCCCGGGGCGCACGGTCCGTGACGGTGGGCAGCGGTTTGCCCTGCATCGATCGTGGTATCTCCATGCCCTGAAGCTGCAGCAGGGTCGGCACGATATCGATGAGGTTGACCATGCTGTCGTCCACGGCGCCGGCGGGCATCACCTCCGGGCATGACACGATCAGCGGCACCCGCGTCAGGCAATCGTAGAACACGCCCCCCTTGGACTGCATGGCGTGCTCCCCCATGAAGTCGCCGTGGTCGGAGCAGAACACGACGATGGTGTTGTCCCGCAGGCCCAGTTCGTCGAGGGCGGCAAGAATCTGCCCGAGACCGTCGTCGACGAAGCGGGTCATGCCGTGGTAGATGCCCACGAGACGGCGCACATCCTCCGGATCATCCTGGCGGATGCCGAGCATCTGATACAGTACCTTGTTGCGCTCGGGCACTTCGTCGCCGTCAAACTCACCGTCGCGCCAGGGGGGCATGTCGATGCTCTCCGGGGGAAAGAGCCCGGCGTACTTGCTGTGGATTTCCCACGGCGTGTGCGGATCCGGAAAGGAGACCCACAGGGCGAAGGGATCGTGCTGGTGCTGCTGCAGAAACCGCACGGTCTGCCCTGCGACGAGGCCCGTGGAGTAGTCCTCGAGGGGGAAGTCGGAGACCTCGTACGAGAATCGCGGATTGCGCATCTTCATGTTGCGCCGATGCAGGTGCGCCGCGTCAATGCCGGCCCGTGGCCGGAACCACTCCATGCCGCGCGTGTCGCCCGCCGCCGGCAGGCCCTGATGTCCGATCTCGCACCACGTATCAAAGTGCGCCTGATCCTGCGGGCGCTGGAAGCAATGGTTCTTGCCGATCAGACCGGTATGGTAGCCCGCGTCGTGCCACAACTGGAAGGCATGCGTCGTGTGGGCGGGCATGGGCGTTTCGTTGCGCCGGCCACCGTGCGTGTGCGGATACTGGCCCGCCCACACGGAGATGCGCGCCGGCATGCACAGCGGATGGGGCGTCACGCAGTGCTTGAACAACACACCATCGGCGGCGAGGCGCGCCATGGATGGCGTTGCACAGAAGGAACTGCCATAGAGATGGCTCGCCGTCGCCTTCTGCTGATCCGACATGATGAACAGCACGTTCTTCATTGGGTCGACCTACCTCCGTCCGCTGGGATGGGGCGCCCGTCACGAACGGCGAGTGTGGTGGGCCGGGCAGAACATGATCTCGGCAATCCCCACCGATCGGGAACTGGCTGAGCCCGCCAGGTCACCATTTGTCGATGGCGCCCAGCAGCATCTTCTGTTCGTCGGTCCCCTCGGCGCGCAGGCGCCGGGCGAAAGGGCCATCAAAGGGCTCACGCGACTTCATCCACGCCGTCTGGTAACACATCAGGCACGTCCGCCGCCGTTGGTTCGAAGTATTGGCGGCGCCCCGGTGATACAGGCAGCCGTCAAACATCACGGCCTGGCCCGGTTTGGCCAGTACGGACAACTCCTCAGGAAACCGAGGATGGCCCTCCGGTGGCCGGAAGGGCACCCGATGGCTGCCGGGGACGATGACCACGGGGCCGTTCTCCATCGTCAACTCGTCGAGGTAGTAGCCGCAGTTGATCTGGCCCGGCAACGCCCCGTAGGGTGTGCCATCCGGGTCCACGGGCCAGGGCACGTCCCGATGCCAGTTCTGATTCTCCGCCCCCGCTTCGGTGACCCGTGCCGTGGCACTGTGCAATTGCACACATGTGCCCAGGATCGCCTGCATGCGTGTCAGCACCGGTGGGTTGTCGAGGAGGAAGGCGAAGTCCTCATCCTCTTCCAGCAGCTGATTGATGAACTGCCCCTCGTGGCGCAACTTCGTGCGGTCGAGGGCGGCGCGCAGGACGTCGACCTGCGCGGGCGTGATGGCGTTGTCAACGAGCAGATACCCCCACTTGCGGAAGAATGCCACATCACGCTCGAGTTCGGCCGAGAGCGTGGGGTTGAGGTGCTGCGGATAGGGTGGCTTCACTGGTTCTGTCATGCGGAGGCGTCCTCGAGCCAGTTATGTGCGGAGCTCTGCATCTGTCGATGGAAGTAGTGCGCCTTCACAGGCGTTCGCGCCTTCACAGGCGTTCGCGCCTTCACAGGCGTTCGCGCCTTAGTCACAGGCGTTCGGCGCCGAGCTCGCGGGGCAGGATGTGTTTGACGTCGAAGATGACGTGCTTGTCCCTGGTGAAGGCAGTGATCCCGGCGGCACCCAGTTCGCGGAAGGCATCGTGGGCTACGGCGAGGATGACGGCGTCGTAGGTGTCTTCCGGCACCGTCGACAGCAGTTCGACGCCGTACTCGTGTTGCGCCTCCGCAGCATCGACCCATGGGTCATAGACGTCGACCTGCACGTGATAACTTTGCAGTTCGCTGATGAGGTCAACGACACGGGTGTTGCGGATGTCGGGGCAGTTTTCCTTGAAGGCGAGACCGAGAATCAGCACACGACTGTTGACGACGTTGATCGCGGCGCCCGTCATGGCGCGGATCAGGCGGCCGACGATGTGCTGGCCCATCTGGTCGTTGATACGCCGGCCGGCAAGGATGACTTCCGGGTGGTAGCCGATCTCCTGCGCCTTGTGCGTCAGGTAGTACGGATCGACGCCGATGCAGTGGCCACCAACCAGCCCCGGTCGAAAGGGCAGGAAGTTCCATTTTGTGCCCGCCGCCAGCAGCACATCCTCGGTGTCGATGCCGAGGCGATGGAAGATCAGCGCCAGTTCGTTGATGAGGGCGATGTTCAGATCACGCTGGGTATTTTCGATCACCTTCGCCGCCTCGGCGACACGAATGCTGGACGCCCTGTGTGTACCCGCGGCGATGATCGAGGCATAGAGCTCATCCACATAGGTGGCAGCAGCTTCGGTGGAACCCGACGTAACCTTGGTGATACTGGGCAGGCGGTGCAGCTTGTCGCCGGGGTTGATCCGTTCCGGGCTGTAGCCGGCAAAGAAGTCCCGGTTGAAGGTCAGACCGGAGCCACGCTCCAGTTCCGGCACGCAGACCTCTTCCGTCGCCCCGGGGTAGACCGTCGATTCGTAGATGACGACGTCCCCCCTTTTCAGCACCTGGCTGATGGTCCGGCTCGCCGCCAGCAGCGCGCGCATGTCGGGACGTTTGTGTTCATCGATCGGCGTGGGCACCGTGACGATGTAGGTGTTGCAGTCGTTGAGGGCTGCCAGGTCACTCGTCAGCGTCAACTGCGGGGCGGCGGCCAGTTCTTCGGTGGAGACCTCCAGCGTCGCATCGTTGCCGGCGCACAACGCGGCAATTCTCGCCGTGTCGATGTCGAACCCTGTCGTGGGGTAGTGCCTGCCGAATTCAACGGCCAGTGGCAGGCCGACATATCCCAGGCCGAGGACGGCGATGCGGGCCTCGGCAACAGATGTCAGTACGTGCATATCGTCCTTGTTGGTTTTCACAGGTTGCGGATCTCCTCCGACCAGTCGCGCCATGGGTCCAGATTGGTGCGGTCCGTCACCAGCGGATCCGGCAGCGACGCCGGTGTCTTCATGAAGCCATAGATGGTCGCCTGGCGGATGACATCGGCCGAACAGTTCTGGCCGGCCATGTGCAGGATTTTTGTGTGCCACAGGACCACCGTTCCCGCTGGTCCATGGCAATCGACGGGGGCCGTATCGGCTTTGATCTGATCGATCACGGGATCGTTGTAGCCTCCGGCGCGGCGTGTCTCCAGGTGGGTATCGGTATGTTTCTCGCCGTCAAGGAAGGCCTCCCACTGCTCCTTCCAGATGCGCGTGTGGCTGCCGGGCCAGACAGTGAAACCGCCGGAGCGATCGGGCAGATCGTCCGTGTAGGCTGCCATCTGCACCCGCCAGCGACCGTAACAGGCCCCGTCCGAATGGGCGCTCGTGTACTGGGGTCCGGGGTCCGGACTGTCAGGCAGGGTGCAGTAGAGGCCGCGCGTGCCCTGGCCGGTGAGCCACACGGGGCCCGTGGCAGGCAGTTGCAACTCGTGCTGCGTGGTGAAGGAACCCTTCTCCGGTTGGCCCAGGGTGTCGCCGAGGTGACTGGCGAGTCCGGTGATGGCGTCATCGCTCATGAAGCATGGTCCCGTGGTGGTGCCGGTGTCGTCGGCCCCTGCGGGCCACACCACCGTGTCCTTGCCAAGGAGTTGTTCCGCGATCTGCCACATGGCGCGTGGCGCCAGGTTGAGCATGGCCTGTTCGGCGCCGTTGCGGATGTAGAACCTGTGGCCTTTGCCGCCGAAGTACGGGTCGCCGCCTCCCGGCTTGCGGGCGAGCAAGGCGGCGTTCTCGTCCTCGGAGATGGGACCCCACGTCGATGGCTCGGCGCGCTTCATGCGCGGCAGGTACGTCGCAATCGCCTCCCACATGTCGTCGCGTGCCTGCCTGCACCGCTCGGCATCCAGGGCCCCGGGCAGGACCAGGTAGCCATCCCGCTTGAACTGTCCCATCTGCTGCGCCGTCAGCGCCGGGACCCATCCTGCTGCTGCTTGGGCAACCGTCATGCTCATCCTCTCATTCGGCAACGCCCGCCCGCTCGGGCGCCGCTACGCATCGGTGGGCCTGCACGTACCATCCCCACGCACCAGAGCCTCCCAGCACTGAATGGGTGAGCTGGCAAGAATCTCCGGCATGTCCGCCTGCAGGTCGCTGATGGCAGGCAACAACATCTCCTCCGCCGGTCGCAGGTGGGCCAGACGGTTGAGCGCATCCATGGCAAAACCGACACAGATGACGTTGTCGTCGTTGCGCACAACATCGCGCAGCGCCTGGATCGTCGGTGCCAGCGCCGCGCCAACGATGGTGGCGCCGTGTGAACAGAGAATGACGATGGACCACAGCACATTTTCACGGACGGCGGAACGCACAGGCTGAAAACGTTCCAGGCCAAAGTCGACACCGCCCCCTTCACACACATCACAATCATCGGTGGGCCGTACATACTTGATGCTGCGCTTCTGGGCGCGATCCATGGCCACACGATTGACTTCGCGACCGAGGCTCTGCACGAGTGCATCCAGGCATTGGGGCAGCAGATCCCTGCCGACGCCGGTACCCACCGCACGACGGCCCAGACAACCGAGGCTGCCCGCCGCCACGGAGCGGACGTAGACGGATGGGTCATCCTGCAGACACGCGGCCACGGCGCGCAACACCGCCTCGGTCAGCTGGCTGGCATCCCCCAGGCCATAAATACCCGCCTTGCGCACCCAGCGGATGGGTGAAGCTGCAGCCTTGAGCAGTGTCTCGGTGGCATCCGTGCCGACGGCAACCAGCCCATAGGTGGCGGCGCGGCGCACACTCTCCCGATCGCTGTAGAGGCCCTGTTCAAGGTGGCGCACGGCCACAGCCGTGTCACCGATCGAGGCCAGCTTGTAGGCCGCGCCAATCCGCGCCGGCTCGGCTGCATCATGCCTGTGCTGCAACTGTGCAAGCAGGCGCTGGGCCTCCGCCTCTCTGGCCGTCGTCGACAGGGATACCGCCTCGGCTCGCGGTGGTGGTACCTGCCCCGTCTGCATCCAGTGATGATGGTGGCGCCAGACGACGGTGACATCGTCGGTTGCCGTTGCCAGATCGGCGCCCGTCATCGGATCCGTGCCCAGGCGATTCCAATCGACGTCAGACGGTGCCTCCTGGCGGCCATTGCCGGCGTCAGGTTCGGTGGTGCGGTAGATCCAGAAACGCCACATGAAGCGCGGGCTGTCCGCCCAGGTGCGCCAGTCATCGCGGCGGTGATTGCCCCGGTGGAAGGTGTTGTGTGAGTAGAGCACAACGCTGCCCGCCCGCAGCGGCGCCGTCTCCAGTTGCTGCACCAGAGGCCACTGCAGGTCGGTGACGGCGTCGCGCATGCGTACGTCGTGGGCGGTGTTGCGCTGCAGGATGTCCTGTTCCGTATAGGACGAATCGGGGCCGCTTACCGGTTCGCGCTCCATACCTGTAAGCTGGTAGTCGAAGTCGAGATGGTCGGCGCCGGCAAAGTTGTCCTGGTTCTCTTCGTGATTGAATGTCCAGTAGTGCGAGTACGGCGCCGTTGCTGTGGGACCCATGTCGTCGAGGACGGCCTGCGGGTAGTACAGCATCTCGATCTGCACGGCCTGATGGTGCCGCTGCTTGCGGCTGTTGTACGGACCATTGTCATCCTTGTGCCACGCCTGATCCCGGGCGCCACTGGCAAAGGAGGCATTGTGCGTGAAGGGCACGATGGCCCAGTTCTCGCCGACGAGCTGGTTGCAGGCGGCGACGACGCCCGGGGCGTTGATCACGTCGAGGACCGTGGGAATCAGGGCGCAGGTGACAGGCTTCTTTGCCTGCACGGCCCGTTTTTCCTGTTCGTAGATCTGCCCATGGACGGCAGTCGGCAGGCCCAGGTCTTCAGGGGCCAGCACGACGACACCCCGACTGGCAAAGTCGCGCCCGAGGTGTTCCAGGTGGCTGTAGGGGAATTCCCTGTTGTTCATGGTTCGTTTCAGTTTCTGTCCGTGTGAAGGTCGCCTGCCGGATGCACCAGTATGGGGGGGCGGCATGGCGCAGGGCAAGCCCTGTGCACGACTTGACCCCATGCGGGCCAGGCCACTTTACTGTGCCGTCCTGTCGCTGCATCCTGTTCTCCTGGAGGAACCGTGGGCAAACCCAGCCACATCATCGCCCTGGCCCTGGCCGATGTTCGTCTGCCCTCAGTTTTCAGCAGTCACATGGTACTGCAGCGGGACGTGCCGCTGCCGGTCTGGGGCTGGGCTGATCCCGGGGAGCAGGTCACGGTGCAGTTCCGTGATCAGGTTGCCCACACCCGGGCCAACACCGCCGGAGAGTGGCAGGTGGCGTTGCCGGAGGCCGTAGCTGGCGGGCCGGACGTGTTGACTGTTTCCGGCACCAACACCGTTGCATTTCAGGACGTGCTCGTCGGCGAAGTCTGGCTGTGCTCCGGGCAGTCCAACATGGAGATGGGTGTCGCTGCCTGTCTGAATGCCCAGGAGGAAATCGCCGCTGCCGATCATCCGGCGACTTCGCGTGCTGGTG
>JAQCJA010000167.1 GCA_027593305.1 bacterium | reverse complement strand
CGGATCCGACACTGGTGGAGACGAAGATCCCCTGGGTGTTCCGCATCATCGCCGACGATCGGCAGATGGCCTACGCCCTGGCGCGGCATGTCTATGGCGAGCGTGATTTCCAGCGCGTCGCCATCCTGCGGGCCGACAACCTTTACGGTCGCTTCGGCGTCAGCGAGTTCCGCTCGGCTTCGGTGCGCCTGGCCCGACCGGCGCCGATCGAAATCAACTACGAGATCGCCTGGGCCCAGGTGGATCCGGGCTTCACCGTACAGGTGGCACGTCTGCAGCGGGTGGCACCGGATGCCATCGTCCTGTGGGCCGATGCTGAGGCGGCGGCTCACCTGCTTGTGGCCCTGCGCGCCGCCGGCATCGAGGCGCCCGTGTTTGCCTGTGATCGGCTCCTGCATCCACAATTCCTCGAGCAGGCGGGGCCCGCAGCGGAGGGCGTCGTCATTGCCAGTCCATGGAACCCCGCAGCCGACAATCCTCACTACCAGCTCTTCAGAGAGGCCTACCTGGCCCGCGTCGGCACGGAGCCCACGACCTACGCCAGTCACGCCTATGATGGCGCCCGCATGCTGATCGATGCCATTCGTGCCGCCGGACTCAACCGCTACCGGATCCGCGACGCCCTGGCCGCCGTCAAGCGGTATGACGGCGTCACGGGCACGATCATGATGGATATCGTGCAGAGTGACAGAGGTCCGGTCAGTCTGGCCACGGTGCGGCAGGGCAGCTTCGTCTTCGGCGACCCCGCCCTAGCAGGCGGTTTTTGACGGGCCGGATGCTGCTGGCGGCGCTGTTGCTGGCATTGGCCGCCACGGCACAGGCCCCGTACTCATCCTTCCGCAACGAGGGGGCCGACTTCCTCGGACCGGCGTCTGTGTCTGCGGGCCTGGACACGGTGCGCATCGGTGTCGTGCTGCCGGGAACGGGTGTGGCGGCGCGGGCCCTGCGGCTCGGTGTTGAACTGGCCATCACGGATGTCAACCTGCGCCACCCAGCCCCGAAGCTCGTCGCCATCCTGCGCGGCGATGATGGCCCGTGGTCCTCTGCGGCTGCCGCAGCGGTGCATCTGGTACGGGAGGCAGGCGCCATGGCTCTGCTTGCCGGGCCCGATGGTGGCAGGGCACACGCCTGCGAACTGGTGGCGGCAAAGCTCTGGGTGCCGGTGCTGGCCCCCGTTGCTGCAGACCATACCATCGACTACGCCAACGTGCCGTGGATGTTTCGTCTGGGCCCCGACGACCGGCAGCAGCTTTCGGTGCTGCTCGATCATGCCCACACGCAGGGGTGGAACCGGCTTGCCTGGATCGGCGCCGACGAACGCGACAGCCACATCGCCGAGGCCACCGCCCGGCGACTGGCGGCAGCCATGGGTGACATGGGGGTCACCGATGACCCGCAGGCTGCCGATGCCATGCTGGTCTGGGGAAGTGTTGATGCAGCGCCGGAGTTGCTGGCTGCTGCCGGCAGGCTGGCACCGGGCCGGCCGCTTCTGGGACCGTGGATGCTGGCGGCAGGATCAGGGCCGTCCGCCAATCAGGCCCTGCACATCTGTGTGCCGGCAGGTGAAGGTGGCATGCCACCCATCGGTTTCCGCCGTCGCCTGCCACCGGGGATGAGCCCCGCCGCCGAATGGATGGCGGCTCTCACCTACGACGCCGTCGAGTTGCTGGCACAGGCGCTGGCAGGGGGGGCCACAACGCCCACACAGTTGCGCGGCGCCGTGGCCACGGCAGATGGTCAGGGCCTCAGTGGCACCATCCGCTTCGATACCCTGGGTGGTCGCAGGGCCCCTGCACTGGTTGTCCGCCGCGAATCGGACCTGGCAGGCCGCATGCCTTGACGGGAGATCCCGCACCGGCAAAGTTGCCGGTCGTCACATCTTTTGCAGGACAACAGGACGGGGAGAGGGCGCGTCATGAAGATTGCCATCACCGGTGCCGTCGGGCCTCTGGGCCTCAGGTTGGCCGAAGAGCTGACGGCGGCGGGGCATGAACTGCGGGGTCCCGAGGCCGGGGTGGATGTACTCGACGCCGATGCCGTGACCGCATGGTGCCACGGCATGGACCGCATCGTGCATCTGCCGGACGTAGCACGTTCGCGACAGAATCCGGACGCCGGGGCCGCCGCCCAGGCCGACGACAGTCGCCTCCTCGACACGGCACTGAAGGGCACATGGAATGTCCTGTGTGCCGCACGGGACGCCGGCATCGCTCAGGTTGTGCAGGTCAGTGACGTCGGCATCTACGCCGGCTATGACGATGAACACATTCTGTCCGAGGACATGGTCGCCCTGCCGGATACCTCGGCCGAGCAACAGGCGATACATCTGGCGGAAGGGGTGGCGCACGAGTTCGCCCGGGAGCGACCCGGTTCGGTGTTGACCCTGCGTCTGGGACGCCTCGTCGACGCTGTGACTTTGCCAGGGGATGCGGCGTTCGATCGCGACTGGCTTGATCTGACAGATGCAACCGCCGCCATCCGCCGCGGCCTCGATCTGGAGACCTACGACCATCCATCGCACTGGGGACTCTACAACCTGGTCGCCGACACGCCCTTCTGCCGATTCGCCCTGCGGATCAGGCACGGGCGCTTTGCCTTCTCGCCGACCGTCGACTTCCGTGCCTGGTGGCCGGAGCAGCAGGAGGCCGGGACAAGGAAGGTCAGGCCATGAGAGTCATGGTAACAGGCGCCGCCGGCTACATCGGCAGCATCGTCGCGCGCGACCTCGAAGCGGCGGGACATCAGGTTCGTGGCGTTGATTTTCGCCCCATGCCGGCACTGGCAGACACGCGCGTCATCGATCTGAACGACGCCGGCGCCATCGATGCGGCGATCCGGGGTGTCGATGCCGTGTGTCATCTGGCCTGGCCCATGGGCCAGTGGAAGGACGCCGCCCTGGGGGACAACAGCGATCTGGGTGCCGGTGTTCGTGGCCTCTTCCACATCCTGTCCAGCTGTGTGCGGCACGGCATTGGCCGGGTCGTGTTTCAAAGCACGATCAATATCACCTGGCAGAGCTGGGACAGCTGGCGCATCACCGAGGACGAGACACCACGCCCCGGAACGCAGGGCTACACCCTGGGCAAGACGCTGGCAGAGGACCTGTGCCGCAGCTTCGCCCGCTGCCACGACATGACGATCGCGGCGATCCGCGTTGGGGGCGTGTTCACCTTCGAGGCAGAGGGGCATGGCGGCGGTCCCGACGTCCACTACCTGCCATCGAGTTGTGTCGAGCGGCGTGACATCGCCCAGGCCCACGAGTTGTGTCTGACGAAGGATCTGCCCAGCCGCTTCGAGATCTTCCACATCTTCCATGATCGCCCGGGCAGCCGTTTTCCCATCGACAAGGCCCGGCAGATTCTGGGGTATCAGCCCAGGTACAACTGGGAAGAACTGTGGCACCGCTGAGTCAGTCGGCGATGCCGTTGAACTCGTTCAGGGCCGCAAACATGGCGACCACATTCGGCATCGGTGTCAGGGCCTGCACATTGTGAATGGTGTTGAAGACAAAGCCGCCGCCCTCGCCGAAGATCTCGCACCGTTGCAGGACTTCGATGCGCACCTGCTCCGGTGTGCCGAAGGGCAGTGTCTGCTGGGTGTCGACGCCGCCACCCCAGAAGGTGATGGCGTCGCCGTATGCGGCCTTGAGGGCCCGTGGTTCCATGCCCGTCGCCGAACACTGCACGGGATTGAGGATGTCGAAGCCGCACTCGATGAAGTGGGGAATGAAGGCGCCCACAGCGCCGCAGGAGTGCTTCATCGTCTTCCACGGCGTATGCGCGTGGATCCAGCCATTCACCTGCCGGTAGTAGGGAGCGTAGAGTTCGAGGAAGGTCTGCGGCGAACAGAAGCTGGAGGTCTGCGTACCGAAATCTGTGCCGCAGACAAAGACGACGTCGATGGCGTCACCGATCACGGCATGGAGTTTCTCAAGATTCTGCAGAGCCAACTCACACTGACGGGTGAAGACGGCGTGCAGGTAGTCCTGTCGCGTCAGGGTGGACACATACCATTCGGCCACGTCGCGGATGCCCCTGGGATGTTTCAGGAAGGGTGCCGGCACCAGGGCGATGTCACCAAAAGCGGTGCCCCCCAGCGTGCCGACGCGGGCCCGCGGCGAGTCGGCGACACGGGCCGCCTCGGCACGAAAATGGTCGAGAGCGGCGTCGGTGATGGGAGCGAATTCCTCGAGGTTGTCCGCCGGATCGAGGGCGGCTTCATCGAGGGGTTGCTGGCGGATGATGGTGTCGAAGAAGTAGCCGCCCACGGGCATACGCCCCGAGGGTCCGACGGTGGCGTCTCCTTCGGGGTAGAGCAGCAGATCCCCGTTGGTGTCGACGGAGGTGACGAAGTGTTCGGAGACCAGGACCTGTTGCCCCCAGGGGAGGCGCACCTGGCGCCAGTTCTCGTTGGTGAAGCCGAAGATCGTCTTCGCCGGGCACACGGCGTCCACGTCGAGACGCAACACCGCCGCCAGATCCGGCTCGATCCAACCGAGCATCTGGTACGGCTCGTGCACCTTCACCGGTCGCGCTTCCAGACCGAAGTGGCGGCGCAGTTCGGCGACGACCGTCACATGCACCCCCGTCGTCGGTGTGGCGCCAAACTCAACGGGAATACGATCGGGACTGCGATGGGCCAGGGCGGTCTGCACACGTGTGCGGCTGGAGCTGTTCGTCATGGGAATTTCCTCCTCGCGGATATGTACCCAAGTCGAGGCAGGAAAGGAAAGGCAAGTGCTGCGCATGGCTGAGACCGGCGGCACTGCGCCACGGATCGAGGCCGTGCACAGGCGCTATGGCGTCGACCCGAGGCAGGTGCGCCTCGTGCGCGCACCCTATCGAATCTGTCCGCTGGGTGCACACATCGATCACCAGCTGGGTACGGTAACGGCAATGGCCATCGATCGCGCCGTGTGGCTCGCCTTCGCTCCCACCCCTGCCGACAGGCGCGTACGCCTGACGAGCCGCAGCTTTGCCGGTGAAGTCGATTTTGCCCTCGACGCTGTGCCGGATCGAGTCGACGGCGACTGGGGCAACTTTCCACGGGGGGCGGTGCGCGCCCTGCAGGCGGCGGGGCACGATCTGCGCTGCGGCATCGTCGGTGTCACCGACGGCGGCCTGGCGGAAGGCGGCCTGAGTTCATCGGCGGCGATCGGTGTCGCCTACCTGCTGGCGCTGCAGGCGGCCAACGGGCTGGTGGTGGCACCCAATGACAACATCCGCCTCGATCAGGCCATCGAGAACGGTTATCTGGGTCTGCGCAACGGCATCCTCGATCCGGCGGCGATCCTGTTGTCACGCCGGGATCAGCTGACGGTGATCGACTGCAAGACCATGACCCACGAAGTCGTTCCCGCCGGTGCGGGCCTGCGCCCCTTCCGTGTGCTGATCGCCTTCTCAGGCTTGCGCCAGGCGCTGGTGTCGACGGACTACAACCGCCGCGTCGGCGAGTGCCAGCAGGCAGCAACGGCGCTGCTGGCGGCCACCGGGCGCGGCGGAACCCAGGCCCTGTTGGGGCACATCACGCAGGAGGAATACGACGCCCATGCCGGCGTGCTCACGGGCCCGCCGTCGAGGCGGGCGGCACACGTCTTTGCTGAGATGGCCCGTGTCCGAAACGGCGTGGCCGCCTGGCGCCGGGGGGACACGGCAGAACTGGGGCGGCTGATGACGGCGTCGGGACACAGTTCGATCCACAACTACGAGTGTGGCGCGCCGCCGCTGATCGATCTCTACGACATCCTGCACACAACGGACGGCGTCTACGGTGCGCGGTTCAGCGGCGCCGGCTTCCGCGGTTGCTGCGTGGCTCTCGTGGCGCCCGAAGCCGCAGAGGATGCGGTGGCATCCGTGCGCCGGCGCTACGCCAGGGCGCGCCCGGAACTGGCCGCTGAGGCGCCGGTGCTCCTCTGCGACAGCGATGACGGCGCCAGGCTGGTGGCTCAGTAACGGCCGAAAGCAGGCACGGCAGCGGCAAAGCCGGCGTCGAAGTGCAGCAGGTCATCGGCACCCTGCAATTCCACCGTCGTCCCCTCGTGACCACTGCGCCACAGCAGGCTGGACAGCTGGTAGGTGAGTCGCGCAAAGGCCGGATTCGGATAACACGTGGATGACATCAACCTGGCAGCCTCCCCCCGCGCAAGCCAGCGATCAAAGGTCTGCAGCACCCCCTCATAGGAACTGCCCTCAGGGTCGATGTTCTGCTCGACACCGTCGATGCGCAGATGTTTGGCCCCCTCCAGGTAATCCATGTCCAGCTCGAACGGTCTGCCGTCGCCGCGGCCGCGGACCACGCGGGTCTTGGCCCACGGGGCGCCCCGCGTGAAGTCGGTGCGCCCCTGGATCCGCGTCGGGCCGAGGGCCATCTCGTAGTCCACGCAGCCATCAACGACATAGCCATAGTCCTGCGGATTGGGCGGCGTATAGGGGCGCGCCTGCGCCGAGACCCGCACGCCATCGGCCAGTGCGTTGTCGGCACCACCGCGCAGCTGTCCCAGGACGAACAGGATCCAGGCCATGCAGTGCACGGATTCCTGATACTGGATGGGCACCATGCGTTTGTGATTGCGCGGGTTGGTCGGATCCTCGCGATCCTTGGAACGCTGGATGACGATAGCATCGATGTCGACATGTTTGAAGCGTTGCAGGGCCTCGATGACGCGGGTCGTGAGTGGATCGAAGAGTTCCGGAAAATCGAACAGCAGCAATGCCTGCGTGCCGGCGACGGCATCGATCAACCAGGTGCAGTCCTGGGGCCGCTCGGGTGCGGCCATGGGCTTCTCGTTGAGAATCGCCAGAGGTTCTGTGACGGCCCGCTGCAGCAGCAACTGCAGGGCGGCGGCGCGGTGCTCGGGATGCAGCGCCAGGTGGAACAGATCCGCTGGCTGCGCATAGAAACTGTCATCGCTGTACCGGTGCAGGCGCGCCAGCGGCACATCGGCCGGGGCGGGGCCAGGATCCAGCACCGAGACCTCGAGATCCAGATCCAGGCCGGCCTCAACGAACTTGCGGCCGATGTAGCCCCAGGCACCGGCAATGGCGAGACGGCGAATGCGTGTCACGATGTCTGTACTCCGGACCCGGTGCGGCGCACCTGCCGGATGATGGCGCTGTTGTCGAGGGCGCCATCGCCGGCATCGATGGCTGCATCGAGAAGCTGTGCGTGCAGGGCGGATACCGGCAGTTCGAGCCCGGCACGGTGTGCCGCCGCAAGGATGAGGCCCACATCCTTGCGGTGCTGGGCCAGCCGTGCCGCCGGGGCAAAATCACCCTGCACCATCTTCGGCCCCTTGGTATCCATCTGTCGTGAGTACGCCGGCGTCTGCATCAGCAGGTCGAGAAACCGTGCGGTGTCCAGACCGAGGGCCTCCGCCAGAACGAGACCTTCCGCCAGGGCCAGGCGATTGAGTCCCAGCACCAGATTGCTCGCCAGTTTGGCGCGGCTGCCACTGCCGGCGGGGCCCAGATGGAAAACGGTGTCCGACAGGTCTGCCAGCAGTGGAGCGCACCGGCTGAATGCGTCGCTGTCGCCGCCCACCATGAACACCGCAGCACCGGTGCGGACCTGGTCGCTGGAACCCGAGATGGCGGCGTCCAGGTAGTCGATCCCCGCCGCCGCGAGAGCCGTCGCCAGCGGCTCCACCTGGGCAGGGTCGCCGGTAGTTGTGTCGATGATGTACCGCGGTGGGGTGGCGGCCGTCCGCAATGGGCCGACGACGCTGGCAACCGCAGCAGAGTCCGGCAGGGACAGAAAAATCATGGAGCAGGCGGAGGCGACGTCGACAACGGTCGTCGTCGCCTGCCCACCGGCAGCGGCAAAGGCGGCGCAGCGCTCGGCGGCGATGTCGCAGCCGACGAGCCGGTATCCTGCCGCCAGCAGACGCTGGCTCAGCGCCGTGCCCACCAGGCCGAGACCGATGATTCCGAGGGGTTGTTCCATGAGCTGACAAACTCAGGCGCGGACTCGATGCTGGCAACGGTGGTTGTCGCCTGCGCCCGGGTGTATGAGATTGCCTGCTGTCACTCGCATCGAAATGAGACAGGACCCATGGCTGAGCACCGACGTCGCATCATCTGGTTCTGCAGTACCGAGATCATCGCCACCCGCCCCGACGCCCTGCGGCGCCTGCGCGACGAAATCGGCCTGACGACGATCATGCCCGAATCCCCCATCTGTCACACCTCCGGGTTCCGCGCCAGTGATGCTCTGGCTGCCCGCGGGCCGTTCACGGACTGGCGACAACGGACGGACCGCTGGCCAAAGGCGGCGGATGGGATCTATCCGCCCGTCGCCGGTATCGTCGGCGGCTTCGACGACAGTGAACTGCTGCGTGCCATGGATGTCGCCCACGACGCCGGCATCGAAGTGTGGGGCCATCTGGGACTGTGGAGTTACGGTGGTGACGTTTTCCCTGAATATGCCATGCGCGACGTGGACGGCGCCGAACTGAGCCCGCGCTGGCAGGCGTGGGGCACGGGCCTGTGTCCCAGTCACCCGCTGGTCGATGCCTGGACGGCGGACTGTCTGGAGGAGGCGACGGCGCGCTACGCCGTGGATGGGTACTGCGTCGATCACGCCCGCTATCCACAACCGGCCAACCTGCA
>JAQCJA010000166.1 GCA_027593305.1 bacterium | reverse complement strand
GCCACAACAACTACACGTATGAGCAGTACCGCAGTGGTATTGAGTACGTGGTCAGTGACATGTTTACCTTGCGTGGAGGCTTCGATCTGGCCTCCAGTTCTGATGACGATTACCTCTACGGTACAAGCTTCGGCTTTGGCATCAACAGAGACATCGGCACTCTGAAGGACGTGCGAATGGATTACGCCTACACTTCAGTCGATCTGTTCGATGCGCTCAACACGTTCACCTTCCAGGTGGGCTTCTGAGCGCATGCGGCTGAGTCAGGTCGCAGCAACGATAGGGGCCACTCTCCTTTTGGGGGGTGGCCCTTTCGTGTTTGGCTGCCAGAGCTCGGCGCTGACAGCGGGCAAGCTCTACATGAAACAACAGAAGTTCGTTGCAGCACGTGAGCAGCTGGACGCCGCTGTTGAGTTGGAACCAAGGAATTCGGAGGCCTACTACCACCTCGGCCGGGTCTGCGGGGTGCAGGGCGACTACGTCGAACTGGCTGAAGCCTTTGACCGGGCGCAGGAACTTACCAGCGAGTACGATCGACAGATCGCCGCAGAGCGTTTGCACTATTGGTTGCGGATTTACAACGATGGCCTTCGGGCTGCTGCGGGCCGGGGTGCCGATCTGGTCACGGCGCGGAGACACTTTTCCACGGCCGTGCGTGTGCAGAGCGACTCACTGAATGCCTGGCGCAACCTCGCCGTCATCGACTTCAAGCTTGGCAACGCCAGCGAAGCACTCCGGAGTTATGCTCACGTGCTTGAGATGGCGCCGGAAGATACCGCAACGGCGCACGCCATCGGTGTGATTCATCTGGCTGAGCAGCGCTACGATGATGCGGCGACCAGCTTTGCCTATGTGCTTCAGCAAGGTGAGCATGAGGGGGCCCTGATCAATCTTGCGGTTGCACAGAGACACCAGGGTCAGGATGATATGGCAGCGGCGACGCTTGCACGCGCGCTCCTGCGCGACCCCGCCTGCTTCACGTGCCACTACATCCTGGGGACGATTCACTGGGACCGGGAGGATCATCAGCAGGCGCTGCAGAGCTTTCAACGAGCCGTCGAACTCAGGCCCGACGATCCAGGGGCTCGGTTCAATCTGGCCATTGTCTATGTCGCACTGGACGACCCTGATTCGGCGCTGCCTCTGCTGCAGGGCTTGTCCATCGACAGTCCCTCGAACGAGGCCGTATGGCGCCATCTGGGCCGCATCTACGAATTGCAGGAACGAATGGACGATAGTGCACACGCCTATGAACGAGCGGCTGCACTCGTCGAGTAAGGGGATGCAGAAACGTGTTCAGTGGCGCTATCGCGACCTTCTGTGTCCGCGGTAGCGGTTTCTTTGTGGCTTCCCGCTACATCAGATGCAACCAGTCATCCATCAGGAAACTGATCCGCCCGATCAGCAACGACAGGCGGGCCATGATCGTGTAGCCGAAGGAGGCGCCGAAGGAAACCATCAGAAACCAGATGCCGAGCCGGGACGCGTGACCGACCACCCCCGTGTGCTCCACCGAAAAGAAGAAGTAGATGAGCACGGTGATTACGCCGACGAGGACGAGGAACAGGTTCAGGCCCGCCCAGCTCAGGGTCAACGGCGCGAGGCTGGGCTCGAGTTGTCCAAGAAGGAAGGAAGACAGGTATCTCGGGATCGTCAGGCCGGCGCCAACGCCGACGACGAAGGCAAAAGAAATGCGACTCAGCCAGCTGAACTTGCGCGAAAAACGGGTCAGCATGAGCAGGCCGAGAAGGGTGGGAAACAGCAGAACCCACGGGTTGTGACCGCCCCCATTGGCCCCTTTCTCACCGATGTCGAAGTAACTGACGATGATCTCACCGTACAGTGAGTTGTACCAGGTAATGCCGAAGACATACGCGGCTGCGACGCCGACGTAGACATGCTCGGCAAACTTGAACAACGGGTTGTCCTTGTAGAGGAAGCTGTACAACGCCAGTGTGCAACCGGCGGCGACGATGACACCCAAACCATCCCAATCGAGGCTCAACGCGCCATTGGCAACAAGGATCGTGTTGACGAGGGCGAAGAGGGCCAGGAAGCCGACGAATACGTAGCTGTCTCGAGTCATGATGGCTGCCCTCCTACGCCTTGCCGCCGCGGCGCCGGGTCGTGAAGTAGACCGTGTTGCCGAGGAGGATGAACAGGATGATGATGACGTGTGTCACCGATTGCGGCTCCATGCCGGACGTGGCGCTGCCTGACACACCGATCAGGGCTTCATACTCGGCGGCACCAGCCAGGCCGCCGAGCAGGCCGACGAGTTGTCTGGACTGCAGAAACGGATAGAGGTCGGGGGCCATAACAGCCGTGCACCCCCCGGCAAAGGGGAAACGGTGCTTCTCCTGGCCATAGGGGATCCACCAGAATTCCATCGAATCACCGGCAGCGAAGTCAAAGACGAAGGAGAAGTCCTTCAGATTCTGCACCTTTGCCAGGATTGGCAGATCCCCTACCGGGGTCCCTGCCGTATCGAAAGGGAAGGTGCCCGCCATGCTTTGCCCGAGATTCAACACCACCGCCTGGGCACCCGGCTTGTAGCCCAGGAAAGCATAGTCGGTGCCGTACTTCATGCCGAATTCGGCAGCCAACTCGTCCATGATCGGTTGCGCCAGACCGACTGCTTCGGGCCACAGGCAGATGCCGACCACCTTGCGTCCTCGACTGAACAGATGGTGCAGTATCGATCGCGTCATGGGCTCCATTTCAGGCATCGTGCTGGCGCCGTACGAGAAGCTGACGAGCACGGGTCGATCTGGATCCTCGATGCTGACCCGCTCGATCTCATCGTAGACGGCACGCACCGTCGGCGTCGGCTTGATCGGCAGATGGATATCGATCAGCAGGGGAATGGCGACTCCAAGGAGCACAAAAATGAAAATGATGCGCCGATCGATGTTGAGCAGACGATCCATCAGTCACCTCCGCCAAGGTAGGAGCGCTCGATGCCGAAGATGATGCGCAACGATGTTGCAATGGCGCCCAGGCTTACGCCGAGAAGGATGCCACGTTTGGCCGCCATGTTGGGGACCGACATGAGCCACTGCATCGTGTCCGGGATGATGTCAGAGATATACGCCCCGATGGGTACGCGGCCGAGCATGACGATGATCGCCGATACCAGAAGGATCGCAGCTTCTGGAGTGCGCGCCCGGAAGGTGCGGTAGGCGGCGGAAGAGATGAAGAAAGCGAGCATCGAGAACATCGTCGCCGAGCTGGCGACGTGAACACTGGTGAACATCCACTGATAGGGGCCCGTCGTCGCCTGGGCCGCAAAAGGCCCATGGCCATCATTGTAGACGACAAAAAGTGTCATCACACCGAAGCTGATGTAGACGATGAGGCTATACGCCCAACCTGCCTGCCGCTGGCGGATTTTTGACCAGTGCAGACTGAGAAGGCTGAAGAGCCCCAGGAAGTACGCAAAGGCGTAGACCAGGCGCAGCCACAGAGCAATCTCGCGTTCAACGGTCTGCGCCCACTCGTGCGGAACATAGTAGATCACCCAGCCGGTCATGCCGAAGACGAAGCAGAAGAGGAAGGGCAGGGTGCGTGTCAGAAACAGCATCGGTCTCTCCTGGCTAGAGGGCGGCGAACAGGTGGGTGAGCGTATCGACACCGAAGGTTGCCAGGACGGTACCAACGACGAGGAGCCCAATGATCAGGGCCTTGCCGACGTCCTGACCCTTCAGGCTGCCCAGCAACTTCGGCTCCCTGGAGAGGTAGGCGCTGGCCGCGTAAAGCTCTTCACCCATCAGGGTGTAGTCACAGGTGGTCACAAAAAACGGCAACTGGGTATAGGAGTCCGTGCCGGCAATCTGGATGGCCCCCGTGGTGCTGCCCGTTTCGGTCAGCAACAGCGACTCGGCATAGAAATACCCCATCAGTATGTGTGCCGCCGGCCGGTCGCGAACCATGATGCCTTCGACGGCGGCAGCATAGGAGAACTGCTCGGTAGCGGCCATGAAGACGCTGTCAGGGCGGTAGGCGTCAGGACGGCCTTCCTGCAGGTAGGCTTCCTTGACCACCTCCTGGCTTACCGACATGACCACGGGATCGACATTGGCGACGCGCAGGTCCGTGTCGAAGCGTGCGGTCCGCTGGGCGACGCGACCGAGGATGCTGACAGCGGCGATCGTGGGGATCTGGTCCATGCCCTTGAGGCCGTGGACAAAAAGAACCGACTTGCCCATCTCCGTCGCCCGGCCCAGGGCTTCGTCAAGCGCCTCCAGTCCGGCGATGCGCCGGATGAACAGGTCTTTCCGGCGCGCCATGGAGATGTATAACAGGATCACGAAGGACAGGCCGATGCCGAGAATGAGGTTGTTCCACTTGGAGGTATTGAACAAGTTCCCGCGCGGCGTCGCGGACAGGGCCGCCCCGACGACTTCTCCGGCGGCGGTCTGGACTCCGAGCCGGACGAAGTACGTGGTGCCGTCCTTCAGTGACTCTCGTTCTTCCCCGTTGCCTGTGGCATAGTCGGATATATGGAGGACGTGGTACCCGTCGTTGTCGTCGTCATAGCCAAACAAACCCGGTTCGGCCGACTTCAATCCCGGTGTAGCCGTCGTTGTTGCCAATCGGAAAGGTCCGTCGGCCGCCGTTGCCACATAGACGCTGTACCAGGAGGATGCACCTGCAACAGCGCGCGACCAGGTCAGGGTCAGGCTGCCACCGGCGTCATTCGGCGTATCGTACACCTCAATCGCGAGCGGCATCGCTGCACCCGCAGCCACGTGCAGCGCCATGACGGTAACCGTGATCCAAGACGCAATCTTACTCAAGCCGTCTCTCCTTGCCCGATGGACACTCACTCCTCGATCAACTCGACGTTGGCTCTCGGCACCACAGCGCGCGAACTATCTTCGAACTCCACTTCCAGGACACGAACGCTGGCGCCGGACTCCACCTTCTGCAGTTCGGCAATCAGTCTCCCCACCTTGCCGATGTGACCGAAATATGGCGCCCGGATCACACGCAGGGGATCACCCTCACGCATGCCTTCGCCGTGTGTGGCGTCCTTCTCCGCAATCGGGGGGGCGCCCCCCAGATCCGGCACGATGATCTCCGGACGCATGACACCCGCACGGATCTGGGTGGCTCCGGAGAGCGATGCCTGGCGCCCGTGGCAGGCACGAAGGATATCGAAGGTTCGGCGGGCCATGGCGATCCTGCCGAAACCCTCCGTGACGATCACCGTCAAGCCGATGTCTTCGGCTCCGGTAATGGCGACGCCAAGATCATATCCGAGCAGAATTCGCAGGTCGCTGTCGTGCATCCCGCCACCGATGATGCCCGCTGCACCCACCTGTCGGGCTTTGTCGATGACGGCGTGTGTCACCAGTCCGGTGCCGACGATGGTGCGTCCTGCGCACCCGGCATCGATCATTTCCACTGTCAGATCCTGTCCCGGCGCATCACTCAGTACATGCAGCGGCCCATAGGCTTCGCCACCGACACCGAAAATGCCCTGCACAAAGGCGCCGCGCGTCTCGACCACCACCCCTTCGTCGGCGAGCACTTCGACGATGCTGCCATCCACGTAGGCCAGGACTTCTACCGGTAGCGGCGGTTCGCGCAGCAACACCTGGCCGGTTACGGCGGAGATGCTCTCCACCACGCCATCGACCTCGGCTTCCACGGTCGTCTTGAACCACTTGATGAGCGGCCGGGACGCGGCGATTGCCTCGCCCTTCTGCACGGAATCACCCTCTTTCTTGAGCATGAAGGTGTGCAGTTCGTCGGCAGCAATCCCGAGACGGTTGACGACGTTCATCGTACGGACGTTGCCCGGAAGTTCCGTGCGAGCCACAACTTGTTCCCGGTGCACGGTTTCACCCACCCGGGCCAGCACGAGGCCTTTCATCGGCAACCGCCGGGATCGGCGCAGTACCGTGTACGGTGTCACGCGCAGGCCCGGTGTGTAAGCGTGCGCCATATCAGGCCTCCTCGCCGGAATCATCGTAGAGTTCGAGTGCCTGATTCCAGGCAGTCAGCGATCGACGACGGGCTTCGAGATCCTCCGGGATGTCCAGGGGACGTCCGCGGCCATCGAGAACCAGTCCCACCACGCCGCCCCGCACGCGGGTACGAAGCTCCTGACCGGCACCGGCGCCCACGTTCCAGCCGCGATTGGGTCGCAGGATCAGGTCAGCTTCAACTCCTTCGGCCAGGGGGATCAGATCGAGAGCCCCATAACCAAGAGCGCCCCGCGTAGCGCCCCCTGCTGCACCATCGATGGTCAATTCGTACGTCGCGCAAGGTTCACCGGCCTTCACCTTGCCATCACCCACAGGGGCGACACAAGTGCCCAGATAGACGATACAGTCACGCTCGAACACGTCGGTGGCGGCCTTCTCGTCGACGGAGGCGAGCACGCCGAGGTGTGGCATCATGAAGATGCTGTCCACTGCCAACTGGGTAACACCTTCCGGTTGGAAGGCGTCGATAAGCATGGCCGCTGTCTGTGACCGTCGCGGCGCGTGCGACAGGACGCCGCCGCTGCCCACGAGCAGGTCCAGAGACATCATATCGATCAGGCTGTCGCCGCTGCCGCTCTGCTCAAAAGCGTCCGATAGCGTCCGTTCCGTCTGCACGCCCTTGAGACCAACGGCCAGTTCCCGGTGTTGGACGAGAGCCAGACGCAACGCCTCGCGCGCAACGGCGTGCTCGATCTGCAGTTCCTCCAGCATGTGTGGGATGGTTGTTGGCCGGATCATCTTGTTCTTGATGCGGTCACGCAGATCGGCCTCGTCGATATCGACGGGCAACCAGCGTACCACGTTGGGCATCGTCGCCTCGGCAAGCACGTTGGAGATGCTGTAGGACATGCCGAGGTTGGCACTGACGGTGCGATTGAACACCGGTTCGGCAGACACGCCATCGTCGCCGATCACTGTGAACACGCTGAAGACATCCGTTGTGGCACCGCCGATATCAACACCGAGAACGTTGATGCCCTGCCGCCGAGCGATGGTCTGCATGATCTGCCCGACGGCTGCCGGTGTCGGCATGATCGGTGCCCCCGTCCAGGCCATGAGTTCGCGGTATCCCGGTGCCTGGGCCATGACGTGTTCGAGAAACAGATCGTGAATGACGTGACGGGCCGGCCCCAGGTTCTCACGTTCCAGCACGGGCCGGATGTTCTCCGTCAGGTGCAGGGCGGTCTTGCTGCCCAGGACACGTTCGACCTCCGATTGGGCGTCTCGATTGCCAGCGAAAATCACCGGCAGTTCAAAGCCTGTGCCAAAACGGGGTCGTGGGTCGGCGGCGGCAATGTATTCGGCCAATTCAACAACATGCGAAATGGTGCCGCCGTCCGTACCGCCAGACAGCAGGACCATGTCGGGGCGCAAGTGCCGGATCCGCTCGATCTTCTCGTGTGGCAGGCGACCGTCATTGGCGGCAAGCACATCCATCACGATGGCTCCTGCGCCCAGGGCGCATCGTTGGGCACTCTCACCCGTCATGGATCCAACAACGCCGGCGACCATCATCTGCAGACCCCCACCGGCGCTTGACGTTGAGATGTAGATGTCAACGCCGCGGTTGCCTTCTGCGGGCGTGATGATCCGTTCGCCGTCGAGAATCTGTCGTCCGGACAACTCCTCGATCTCCTGAATGGCATTCAGCACGCCACGGGTCACATCCTCGAAGGGGGCCTCGACCGTAGTCGGCGCCTCGCCGCGGCACGTCTGGCGGTAGATGTCGCCCTGCCGCTCAATGAGAATGGCTTTGGTCGTTGTGCTGCCGCAGTCGGTGGCGATGACGACATCCAGTTTACTCAAGGCGCTCGTCTTCCTGTCGGTGGATCGTGTCGATGATCAGGTCCAGGCTGTGACGTCTCTCGAGGATACCAATCAGGCGCTCGGTGTCCTGGCGCGAGAAGGCGACGCTGGCGATCGGGCCGAAGAACGCCAGGATCTGACTGCCCATGAAGGACAGGGGGCGGGCGCTCTCAAGGGCCATCAAGGCGGGAGCCGAAAGCTTTCGTCCGACAACAATTCGGCACAACCGCTCCACCAGATCACGCTCCTCGAGGGTGAATTCCACCCCTGAATCCAGCGCGAAGGCGTGGGCCAGACCGGCGCGCCAGCCTTCAGTGCGGAACATGGATTCTGATCAGAGCATCGATCCGCGCCACATCCGCACCCGTACCAAAGCGCAGGAACAGACCGCGGTACGCATCCAGACGGCTCCGCCGGCGGAAGGGGCTCAGGAAAATTCCGTCCGCATGGCGTTCGGCCCGTCGAAAGGTCGACCACGATCGCCGCCGCCAGAACAACTGTTTCCACGCCGCACCGTGCGTGTCGAGGATGAACCGCGTCGGCCACAGATAACCCATTGTGGCGCCGATCAGCACGACCGCGGCGATGACGCCATAGACCACGTTGCCAAGACTTGTCGTCATGACCGCCGCCGAACCGACGATGGCAAGGCCCAGTGCCACCGACTTCATGGGCGGTTCTTCGCGCAACGGGTGACAGGACCAGACACACTGCTGCACGCTGGCGGCAGCCCTGGAGTCATGCTCCGGGCGCTGGCCCAGCGCCACGTCATCTATCGTTGTACTCATGACGTCTGGTCGAGCGT
>JAQCJA010000165.1 GCA_027593305.1 bacterium | reverse complement strand
GAAAGCTTCCGCCAGGGCATTCAAGGGTGAATTCAGGCTGCACTTCGCAGCCTGTCATGCAAGTCCTGTGCCAGGTGCCCCGATGCCGCTGGCGAAGGGACAACAGACCTCGCCGAAGGAAAAAATCTCCTTCGCGTGATCGTGCACGGGAACAGATCACTCCTCTACAGGAGTCTCCGCCTCTTCATCGGAGACTCCGGCATAGTCGGACAGCGCCTGAGCCGTGGGATTGGGGCGGGTCTCAGTGGTGACTACCCCTGAACCTGCGGCACGATTGATCTGCCGGGCGCGATCAAAAAGCCCCTGGCAGAGCTCGTAGCGGTTGTGTACGTGCTGCACTTCATCGGAGATGGCGCTGGCAAAAATGTTTACGACCACGTCGCAACTCCCTTTTAGCGATTTCTCTTCATGGCAATTTCAGCAACAGCCAAGCTTCATAATCTATCGGATCCCGGGGAATTCGCAATGGAAGCGGCTGGGATGTCGCCCGGGTTTCGCCGCACAGATCGCGTCGGGTACCTGGCCTGCCCCCACGTGCCGACGGTCAGCTTTGTCCTCGAGCGCCTCTGCCTTCGCTGATTCTCACCACCACATAGGCAATCAGGGCGAAGAGGAAGAAGATCAGCAGCATCCAGGCGACGCTCTGCAGGGTGCCGATCAGAGTCCGATACACTTCCAGGATCCAGCGCTCCGTCGTCAGTTCGACGACCTCCCGGACGACCTTCTCGGCCGTCTCGATTGCGCGTGGCTGCGGGACCCGTTCTGCGGTGATGTATTTCTCCAGATCCCAGACGCGCACGCCGCCGGAGACACCGGTGACATAGATGGCGAAGGTGATGTACTTGCGCCAGGCAGAGGAGATGTCATCGGCGATGATCCGGGCCAGGATGTGGTCCACCGGGTCGCGGAAGACGCGGGCGATGATCGCAGCCGTGATGAAGGCAACGCCGAAGGTGACGGCCAGGAGGGTCAGGAACATGGGCAGATCTGCCTCCGCAGAGAGAAACACAGAAGCGGGGCGCCCCGTTGCCGGGGGCCCCGCTCCCATGACAACACGCCGGCTAGAGGCTGGCGCGAATCTCCTCGATCCAGCCAACCACCTGTTTCACGTTTTTCGTCAGCGCCTTGTAGTCCTTGTTGGCGATGATCTCCTTGGACACCAGGTTCGAGCCGATGCCGACGCAGGTGACGCCCGCCTTGAACCACGCTTCGAGGCTGTCACGGGTGGCGTCGACGCCACCGGTGGGCATGATGCGGGTCCACGGACACGGGCCGAGCATCGACTTCACGAAGGCGGGGCCGCCGACCTCCTTGCCCGGAAAGACCTTGACGATTTCGACGCCGAGCTCCTCGGCCTGGCCAATCTCGCTGGCCGAGCCGCATCCCGGTGAGTAGGGCACCTTGCGCCGGTTGCACATCCTGGCGACGTCCGGATTGAGCAGGGGGCCGACGACGAAATTGGCGCCACTGGAGATGTAGAGCCCTGCCGTCGGCGCATCAACGATGGAACCGACACCAAGGATGATGTCCAGATTGTTGGCCAGGACGTGTTCCTGGGCTTCGACAAAGACCTTCCACGCCAGATCGCCACGATTGGTGAATTCCACACAACGGGCACCACCGTCGGCGCAGGCCTTCATGACGTCAATCGTCACCTGCGGATCCTTGTGGTAGAAGACGGGGACCACGCCGATGCCGGCGATGGCGTTGAGGACTGTCATGCGATCGTACTTGGCCATTGGATTCCTGTTCCTGTGTCAGTGGTCGGCGGCGTTGGCTTCTGTAGTAATCATCCGGTGGTGGCAGCGGATGTCAAGATGCGAAGGGCACCGCCGTCGGGGCATAGTGATGATGCTGATCCTCACCCCGCAGCAGGATCGGATACCACTGCTGGCCCGTGGAGTTTGCCTGCACCTGCCGTGCTGCCGGTGGGATGAAGCGTACCGTCAGACCGCAGCGCCGCCGCTGCGAGGTATTGGGAAAGCTGGCGTGATACAACTGGCCATCGTGGATCGACACCTGACCCGCGCGTAACTCGATGGCTACCGCCCGGTTGGTATCGACCAGTTCATCCGGGATTTCCTGGTTGATGCTGAGCAGGTTGCCGGCGTTTGCTGCTTTGCCGTGCTCGACGATGCCGTCGCGGTGTGAGCCGGGAATGACCTGCATGCAGCCGTTGCCCAGATCGGCATCGTCAATGGCGATCCATGCGGTATGGGCCTCGGGCGGTTCGAGGCCCCAGTAGGTGATATCCTGATGCCAGGCGACAAACTTCGATCCTTCCGGATCCGGATACTTACAGAAGAAATGGGTCGACAGGAGCATGATATCCTGTCCCATGCATGCAGACACGGCATCGAGGATGCGCGCATCGGCGGCCATACGCCAGATGAACGCTTCGTCCATATGGCGGCCCTGCAGACCGATCTGGCACTTTTCCTTACCCTCGCGCGCCTCCAGGTCATCGAACTCGGCGCG
The DNA here is from genome assembly GCA_027593305.1 of bacterium. Lineage (GTDB taxonomy): Bacteria > Latescibacterota > UBA2968 > UBA8231 > UBA8231 > UBA8231. The sequence continues at coordinate 6,143 of JAQCJA010000165.1, read as the reverse complement.
GAAGGCGGCGATCTCTGGTTCCGAGAAGATGTCGAGACGGGTCACGAAGCCATCGCGCTGATATGCGGCGGTGAGGTCGCTTGGGGCGACGGTCATAGTTACGACTCCTGCGCTGGTTGCGGCACGTACGGGTGCCCGGGCATGGAACGCAGCAGTATAGCGGTCGGCGCCGGCGATGGTCAACGGCAGGGCCCGGTCCATTCCATACCCAGAGCCGGATTCGCCGTCGCGTGGCAACCCGGCTACTGCAGTGGTGAGAATTCCGTCGCCGTCATCGTCTTGGCGATGATCTGATCCACAATGGGCCCGTTGGCTTCGGTGATCTCGCGCGCCTCGATCCACTCCGGATCGGCACGGAAAGCCGTCCAGGCCTGCAGGCTCGCTTCGGGGCTGGCGAAGCGCAGCAGATACACGAGTTCGTTGTCGCCGCCTTCGTCGACGGTCCAGAAGCCGACAACGTCAAAGCCATGACGGGCAAAGATGGCCATGGTCCGGGTGCGGAAGCGATTGACGATGTCGTCGAGGCGCCCCGGCGGGGCAACGTAAGTGCGCAGTTCGTAGATCATGAGGCTTGCCGTCCTGTGGATGCGGGTAGACTGCTTGCAGATACTCTAGTTGACGTCTGTTCCTCGAGCAACTGCAACTCTACTTTCCCGCTATCACTCAGGAGGCTGTTGATGACGCAGGGCCTACAGGTCAATGAAGAGTTGCTGGCGGGTAATCCGTATCTTGCGACCGCCGAAAACCGTGCGGCATTGCGCGACGTATTCCGTTTCGACCATCGTCGAGTGTTGCTGGGTGTCGGCGCCGTCGAACAGATCGCCGCCGAATGCCAGCGCCTCGGCGCCCGTCGCGTGCTGCTGGTGCGTGACGCCGCCATCGAGGCGGTCGTGGCCCCCGTCGTGCGGGCTCTGACAGCCGGTGGCATTGAGATCGTCGATACCTTCACCGATATCGTGCCGAATCCGACGGTGACCAGCGTCGATGCTCTGAGTGCGGTCGTTCGGTCCACCGATTGTGATGCAGTCATCGCCGTCGGCGGCGGCAGCACCATGGACAGCGCCAAAGTGGCCGGTGCCACCGCCAGCAATGGGGGATCTGCAGCTGACTACTTCGGCTTCGACAAGTTCTCCGAGCCACCGGACCGGCCCCTCATCTGCCTGCCGACCACGGCCGGTACCGGCGCCGAGGCGAGTCGAGTGTCCGTCGTGGTTGCCGAGGGTGGCAAGCAGGCGATCTATTCCGACCACATTCAACCCCAGGGGGCCATCGTCGACCCACAGTTGACGGCCGGCATGCCGGCGGGACTGACGGCGACGACGGGGCTGGATGCCCTCGGGCACGCGCTGGAATGCACGGCCTCGAAGAAGTGTGATGCCCTGGGCGACGCTGTGGCGCGCGAAGCCCTGGCGGCTGGCATGCCGGCCTTTCTGCGGGCCATCACCCATGGCCACGACATGGAGGCACGTTATCAGATGTGTCGCTGCAGTCTGTTGGCGGGCTTGCTGCTGAGCCCCATCAACACCGGCGCCGCCCATGCGCTGGGTTACGGCATCGAGAAGGTCTCCTTCGAAAAGGGCAGACCCGTGCCGCACGGCACCGCTGTCGCTCTTGTGCTGCCTGGCATCATGGAGCACAACGCGCCCGTTGTGGCGGACAAGTACTACTATGCTGCGGGTGTGGCGGGGCTGGATCTGCTGGGCAGAAGCCGGGAAGAAGGCGTCCGTCTGGCAGCCGCGTGGATCGACAACATTCGTCGCCAGCACACACCCTATGGGAGTCTGGCGGACGCGGGTCTGACGGTGGGGGATCTGCCGCATATGGTCGACATCGCCATGCAGGTCCGACGCCTGCTGGACCCGAACCCGGTGGAGGTGACGGCAGCCGATGCGGAGCGCATCTACCGGGCCGTACTCGACTGATCGACGCTCCACAGGATGCCGTTGCGCAGCAGACGGAGGAAGTCGAGTTCCCAGAAGTCCCGCTGATGTCCCAGGGACGTATAGAAGGCGCGTCCCGCGCGTTCACAGGTCCAGGCGACCGGTTCGTGATGGTCGCCTGCGTTGCCGACAAGCAGCAGGTGGGTGTCGGCGGCGATGGGCGTGTTTCTGTACAGGGCACCGGATGCAACAAAGGCTTCGACACCCTCCAGGATCGGGTGCGCTCCGGCGTCCGGCGCGACTGTGACGGCGGTGCCAACGCCACTGGCATGGTGTCCCGCATAGTTGCCGCCAAGCACATCCCGGTCAAACTCGAGCCAGTGGGCGAAGGCGTGACTGCCCGTGCGCAGCCCGACGATGGGCCGACCGTCGCGGCAGTACTGCTGCAGGCGTGCAAGCTCGACTCCCTGCATCAGCAGTCGGCGTGTGAATACGACGACGACATCGGCATCGTCCACAGCCACAAGCGATGGATGGTCCTCGGCGGATGTGAAGAGGATGAGTTCACATGAAACGTCGGCATTGGCATGCAGGTAGTCGCGCAGCAGGATCAGGGATTCCTCCGAGTCGTACTCGAAGGACCCGGATAACATGAGGATGCGCGTGCTCACTGCAGAGTCTCCACGCGCCGGGGTTCGGTTTGACCATCCTGGCGACGGGGACGTTGTGGCAGGGGGATGGCGGCAAGGGCCCGCTCCCAATCCCGGCACCACTGATCGTAGTCCGTGAACTCGGTCCCTGGCCGGGCCCGGCTGCGGGCTCTTTCAACGACGACGTATCCCTGTTCGCCGTAGTGCTCGCTTTGGTCGGGGGTCATGTGCATGGCGTGACAATATAGCCCGGTCGGCAGCGTTCGTCGCGACCGTCTTGCCGTGTGTCGCGCCATTGAGTAGTGTCAGCCGCCTACCAGGAGTGACGCATGGAACAGGCACCCCAGATTCAGCAGGCCATCGACCATCTCGACGTCTACGGCTACTGCCTGCTGGCGGATCTGCTGCCGTCGGACTGGTGTGCCGACTTCGCTGCTGCCTGTCTGAAACTGCATGCGGAAGAGGCGTGTGAGCCGCATATCGTTGGCGACAAGCATTACCAGACGTTGTTCGGCATGATGAATCGCGACGATCGCACCTGGCGCTGTGCCAGCCATCCAGCGGCGGCGGCTGTGGCGCGGCACTTCCTCGGTGACGGCTGCCGCGTCGTCGAGGCCTGCTCCAAGCCGACGTGGCCCGGGGCGCCCCACCAGGGGATACATGTGGACTCCGCCGGGCGCTTCGTGCGGGTACCCGACGTGCCGTGGATGATCAATTCCATGTGGATGCTGACGGACTTCACCACCGACAATGGCGCCACCGGCGTCGTGCCCATGAGCCATCGGTCGCGGCTGCGAGGGCCACCCGACGACCTGGACCTGGACGGACCGCTGGTGCATCCGGTGACGGGACGCGCCGGAAGTCTGTTGCTGTGGCATGCCGGCACGCTGCACATGGCCCGGGCCCACCGTGGTGCCAGCGTGCGCGTGGGACTGAACGTGGCCTACTATCCGCCGTGGTTCAACAACTGGATTGAGAACGGCCATCAGCCGGTGTGGCCGGAGACCTATGAACGAATGCCGGCAGAGATGCAGCGATTGTGCACCGGCCGCCAGGCACGTCACCGGGATGACGCCTACGAGAGCAGGCGCTAGACCTGTGTCATGCGCTGTGCCGGGCGGAATTCTCGAAGTAGTCGATCGCCCGGTAATGGAGCCCGGCCGACAGGGAAGTATCTTAGCTTGCCATGCAGTTGTTGCCTGGCAAGGAAAGGCAGGGGGGAATCAACATGAACGTTCTGCTGGTGGGTGGTTCCGGGCTGGTGGGTTCCTGCATCACGCCATATCTGCAGCAGCGGCATACGCTGCGGGTGCTGGATGTAGTGCCGCCGACACACGATGTGGAGTTCGTCGAGGGTTCCATCGCTGATCCGGATGCCCTGCGGCGGGGCCTGCACGGCATGGACACCTTCATAACGTTGGTGATGAAAGGCGGGCAGGGAGGCTTCACGCGGGACCACACGACGCAACTGGCGATCGACAACTACACCGTCAACTGCCTGGGACTGCATCTGCTGCTGCTGACGGCGCACGAGATGGGCATCACCCGGGGCATCCACACAGGTACGATGAGTGCGCACAACCGCAATCGCACCTGGTATCCCGACGAGGACAGCGTGCCTCTGGATGGTCCCAACGTGTATGGCCTGACCAAGCGCCTCGCCGAGGATATCTGCCGCTACTTTGCCCGCGAGTTCGGCATGAACCTGGCCGTGTTCCGCATCACCGGGCCCTCACCGCGGCAGCGCTACATCGAACGCCGCAGCCAGCCTCCGGTGGCGGGCGTTGTGCCTACGGACGAGGAGGATCTGGCCAATGCCTACCTGGCGGGTCTCGATTTCGTGCAGGCGGGGCACGGCCGCTTTGATTCGTTCTTTATCGCTGGTGATGAGAACCACGAACAAGTGAACATATCCAAAGCCAAGGCGCTGTTGGGCTGGGAACCACGGGCGCATCTGATGTTGACAAATCCAACCAGGGGAACTGCTGATGTCTGACAAGCTGCCGACGACGAATGGCGATGGGTTGCCCGTGATACCCATGACGGAAGAGCAGAAGTACCTGTTTGACCTCAAGGGATGGATCGCACTGCCGGGGCTGCTGACCCCGGAGCAATTGGGCCCCGTGCGTCAGCACCAGATGACGTTTCTGCAGGACCGTGAGTCGCTGCCGCCGGCGGAGCGCAACAATCACGGGGGACCGTCGCAGATCCTGCTCGATCACCCGGCCGTCGTCGGGGTTCTCAACGAAGTTCTCTCCCACCAGGCGCTGGCGTCGGAAGACTGTTACGGCTTCCGCTTCGATCACACCTACACCAGCTTCCGCGAGGCGGGGCACGACAACTTCGCCCCTCATGGTGGTGGGGGATTCTTCAACTTTGAGGGCAACTCACACATCTATCAGATGCAGCCCGGACGAATTCACGCGGGACTGACACGGGTCGTGTGGGAGCTGAATGAGGTCGCTGAGGGTGACGGTGGCACGCTGTTTCTGTCCGGATCGCACAAGACAGCGTTCCCGCGGCCCGAGTCCATCAGTGGACGCGACAGTCCCATATGGGACAGCTACACCTGCCCCGCCGGGTCGGCAGTGATCTTCAGCGAAGCGCTGTGCCATTCCGGCACAAAGTGGACAAACCCCGACCGGCCGCGACTGAGCCTGTTCACCTGTTACAACACGGTCAATGCCAAATGGGGGAAGGGTTGCCCCGAGCCGGAGGTGATCGCCGCCATGCCAGCAAAACGACAATCCCTGTTCCGTGGCGTCTGGCACGGCATGAGCGATGTCCCCGGGATCAACAAGTATCGCGATGCGGAGAACACCGCCGTCTGAACTGCCCGTACAGATGGCCTGACACAACCAGATGATCTGACTATAACCCGATCCAGCGATTGACCTTCACCGGCACGATGTTGTCCCCTGCGTCGGCGAAGGAGCGGGCGGCATCCGTCAGCGGCTCGAAGTCAGGATCACGGGTGTCGTCGAAGTCGCGATCGCGATTCTGCTGCCAGACGACAAACACGGTGCTGCCCGGGGCGTACTCCCAGCGCAACACCAGGTTGAAGCGCAGGGATCGACTGTGGAAGTCGGGATTTTCCCCGAGGCCGTCATAGGGGGCAAACTCGTAGGACCGTGGCCGCGCCAGTTCCTTGATTGTGCCGTAGTTGCCCGTCGCCACGAAGGGCTGCAGAAACAGTTGTGTGCTGAGGAACGGCGTGAAGGCCCAGGTGCCGGTGATACCGATTTCGAAGACCCTGTTCTTCAGTTCACCAAAAACGAAGTGGTCCTCTTCATCGTCGCCGTCACTGTCAACATTCTCCACCCACTGGGCGTTGCTCCGGTCATAGCGGAAACTCGGATTGATCTCGAACTCAACCTGTGACGCCGGCTTCAGCTGTAGTTCGATCCCCGTCCAACTGGAGAGGTTGTCGCCGTCCAGTCCCCGCTCGACGTTGGTACCAAACCAGCCGCTGACGGCGTTGCGTTCGTCAGCCCAGACATCCATGGCCCAGCGTGTGGAACCGGGGGCGCGCAGCACCGGACCGCCACGGGTCCCGAGATCGTCCCAGGCGTCGAGGTTGTGGTCGAGGCCCATCCAGAAGCCCCAGTAATTG
>JAQCJA010000164.1 GCA_027593305.1 bacterium | reverse complement strand
CGCCGCCGATCCGCCCCTGGACAGCCGCGCCCGCCTGCTGGGGCATATGGAGGCGCAACTCATCCTGCAGAATGAGGAGCACGGCGTCTTTCTCTGGCAAGGGGAGGACCTGCCTGCGGTGGGTGAGTACCTGCTGGCTGTTCCCGGGCACGTCTGTCCCACCGCCATCCGTTACCCGGGAAGTTTTGTCATCGACGCCGAAGGTGCCGTGGTCGACTACTATCCCCATACATCCCGCGACCGGCAGTAGGCCGGGGACCGGCAAGGCACGAAAGCGACTGTGCCTGACCGCACGCCCTTTTCCGTCAACTGGCTGGTTACCCATATCCACGCACGGCACGTGGCGCGGGCCGTGCGTGCCTGCGCCAGTGGTCGGTTGCTCGATGTGGGCTGCGGCAGCCGCCCGTTCATGGATCTGCTGGAAGCCAACAGCGAGCGATCCCTTGGTATTGAGATCGACACCAGGCGTTATGCCCGCAGGTCGGCGTCGGCGGAGGGCATGGTCGCCTGCAGTGGCACGGAGGAGCCCGGCCATCTACCCGATGCCTGGGCCAGTGGCCTGCAGTTGCCTTTCATCGACGCGTCCTTCGACACGGCTGTGTCGTTTCAGGTACTCGAGCATGTGCCTCAGCCGGCGCGTATGCTGGCCGAGATTGCTCGTGTTCTCAAGCCGGGTGGCGTGCTGGTGCTGACAGCACCACACATCTGGGGCATCCATGAAGAGCCACACGACTACTATCGCTTCACGCCGTACGGGCTGCGCTACCTGTGCGAAACGGTGGGGCTGCAGGTGCACAGCGTCATGCCGCTGGCCGGTTTCTGGGTGACCATCGGGGCACGGTTCACGCACTACCTGGCGCAATTCGAGAAACTCTATCTGCACCCGGTCACGCGACCCCTGATGGCGCTGATTCAGCTGCTCTGCCTGGGTCTCGACCGCCTGCATCGGGTCGACAGTGACGCCTGGAATCATCTGCTGGTGGCGCGCAAGCCGTCCCGGTCGCCGAGGCATAAGTGACGGTAGCGGCAATGCCCCGCAGGGATTGGGTGACCCCGGACAACGGCTGGCTGATCGCTGGTGCGACGCTGGCGGTGGCCTTGCTCACTGCGGCATCACTGCTGCTTCTCGGTTCGGCCGTGCACATCCTGCTGGTTGCCGGGGGCCTGGTCGGCACCGGTGTCATGCTCTTTTCGCCACGTCGGGCACTGGCGGTGCTCGTCGTGGTCACCGCCGTACTGCCCGTGACCCTGACCGATGCCGCGCGCCTGCCGATGGGGTTGAAGCCCGCCGAACTTGTGCTGTTGTCGGCCCTGCTGTTCGGCGCCATCGATCTGGTTTTCTTCGATCGGCTGCGCCTGCGACGCAGTCGGGTCGACGGGCTGGTTCTGGCCTTCCTGGGCATCGCCGTGATCGGCGCCATCGTTGGCGCCCTGCACGGATATGAGGCGATCCTGCGCAATGCACGGTATCCGTTCTACTACATCTGTTTCTTCCTCGTGCTGCAGGCCGTCCGGCGGCGCGATGTCACCCGCCTGTTCGCACCCATCTTTGTCGCCATCGGTGTCATCGTCAGCATTCAGTATGTGCTGGAGTTCCTCGGTGCCATCGATCTGTCCACGGGCGAGAATTTTGTCCGCATCGGGCACCGTCAGGGCATCGTGCTGCCCGTGTCACTGCTGCTGATCGCCAACTGGATCGTCCACGACCCGCGGCGCTGGGGACGGGGCGTGATGCTGGCGTTGTTCCTGTGTACCGGACTCGGCTTCGCCCTGACCCTGGGGCGTGGCATGTGGGCGGCTTTTGGTCTCGGCCTGATCGTCTCCGTCTGGCTGTGGCACAAGGGCAAGCCTGTGGAGCAACGCCGGCCGTGGAAGGGCATCGCGCTGGCGTTCGGTCTGGTGCTGTCTGTTTCGGCGACGGTGCTGGTCTTTCAGCGTATCACAGGTGCGTCGATTTCAGCGCATGCACTGGAGCGTTCGCGGACGTTCCTCGACTACAGTCGCGACATCCAGGTGCTCAGTCGCCTGATGAACTACGCCACGGCCCTCGGCGAGATTGCCGAACACCCGATCCTGGGCGCCGGGCAGGGAGCGACGGTGACATCGTACTCGTTTAATCCGCAGACCAACCGTTTTGACACGTGGACGGCGTGGACGCTGGACAGCCTCTATCTGACACTGTGGCTGAAACTCGGCCTGGCGGGGCTGCTCGTGTTTCCATGGCTGTGCATTGCCGTGACACGGGCAGGGATCCGCGTGTTTCACCGAAGCCGGGATCCGTCGGAGCGGGCCTTTGCCGCCGCTGCGGTGGCCTGTCTGGTGGGGATGCTGCTGCTGGGTATGAGTGATGGATCGATGGTGAACGGCCGCTTCGCTGCCGTATTCGCCGTGCTCCTCGGATTGGTCATGGTTCTCGACGCGGACGACACAACAAGCCAGGAAGAAGAATGAAGAGACTGCTCGATATCGCATCGGCGCCGACACGGCGTATCGTGGGACTGATGACCGGGACATCCGCCGACGGCATCGACGCTGTGCTGGTGGAGATCGAAGGGTACGGCGAGATGACCGAGTTCCGTGTGCTGGCGCAACTCACGCACAAGCTGCCCGAGAAATTGCAGGCAGATCTCTTCCTGCTGTTTCAGCCGGACGCGCTGGTAGAGGATCTGTGTCAGGCCAATTTCGCCCTCGGTGCGGCCCTGGCCGATGCGGCGTTGAAGGTCATTGCCGCGGGCAACACGGTGCCGGAGGAGGTCGACCTGATCGGCAGCCACGGGCAGACGGTCCGTCACCTGCCACAGGGAAATCCGCCATCGACGCTGCAGATCGGCGAGGCGGCTGTTGTGGCGCGGCACACGGGCATTCCGGTGATCAGCGATTTCCGCCCGGCGGATCTGGCAGCCGGTGGCGAAGGAGCGCCTCTGGTGCCACTGGTCGATGTGCTGCTCTTCGGTGACCCGGACCGGGGACGTCTGCTGCTCAATATCGGCGGCATCGCCAACGTCACGGCCATCCCCGCCGGTGCCACCATCCACCATGGAGTTCTCGCCTTCGATCTGGGACCGGGCAACGCCCTGATCGATGCCGCCGTGCAGCATCTGACGGGGGGCACCGAACGCTTTGACAATGATGGTCGGCGCGCTGCCGGCGGCACGGCGAGCGAGGAGTGGGTGGAGCGGCTGCTGAAACACGAATTCTTCCGTCGGCCACCGCCCAAATCCACAGGCCGCGAAGAATTCGGCACGTACTACCTGGCGGAATTGATGCATCAGGCAGAGCTGAGTCCGGCGGATCTGCTGGCGACCCTGACCCTGTTCACGGCGCGCAGCATCGCTGCCGGCATCGAGCGTTTTGCTGATCCCGAGGGTGAACTGGGAGAGGTCTATGTCAGTGGGGGGGGCGTGCGCAACAGCCATCTGATGTCGCTGCTGGAAGAAGTGCTGGCGCCACGGCACGTGCGACCGATCGACGATCTGGGTGTGACAGCTGACTCGAAGGAGGCCCTTGCCTTTGCCGTGCTGGCCAATGAAACGATCATGGGGCGCGCCGGGAACGTGCGCGGGGCGACGGGGGCAAAGCTGGATGCAGTGCTGGGGAAGATCTCGCTGCCGCCCCTCGTGGAACAGGAATGATGTACGGATGAAAACCAGCAAGGAGACAGGACATTGATCGTCGACACGCACGTGCATGTATGGGAAATCGATCCGCCGCGGTACCCGGTGGGACCCACAGCGCCAAACTTCACATCGTTGCCGGATGTGCCGGCGACGGCCGATGAACTGATCGCTGACATGGACGCCAATGGCGTCGATGTCACGGTACTGGTGCAGACCTCCTGGTCGACCTGGGACAATGGCTATATCGCCGACTCGGTAACCCGTTTTCCGCATCGATTCGTCGGCCACGGCATGATCGATCCGCAGGACGAGGCGAACAACGCCGAGAGGGCACGCTACTGGATGGAGGAGCGCGGACTGGTCGGCTTTCGCTTCCATCCCATGTATTACAAGGACGAGAAGGTGCTGACCACCGAAGGCAACCGGGCGATGTGGGATGTCCTGGCCGAACTCGATGCGGTGGTGCAGTTCCACACGAGTCCCCCCTTTGCCGATCAGATCGATGTGATCGCCCGCCGCCACCCGCACATGAAACTGCTCATCGACCATATGGGATATCCGCAGCTTGCGCAGGGCCCCGGGCCCTGGCAGCCGATCATCGACCTGGCGCTCCATCCCAATCTGTACGTCAAGATCTCGGATGTGAAGGGCCGTTCGCAAGAGGAGTTTCCTTTCAGGGACATGCACGACTACGTGCGTATGCTCGTCGACGCGTTTGGCGCCGAGCGCTGCCTCTGGGGCACGGGGTATCCCGGGGCGCATCGCACGAAGCACAACTGGTTGTCGCTGGCCGATGAGCTGCGTCTGGTGCGGGAAGGCTTCGACTTCCTCACCGAAGCACAGCGGGATCGCATCCTCGGCGGCACCGCCGCTGACGTCTGGGGGCTGGCATGACGCATCGATTCGAACTGGTGGAGACACGGGCCATCCCCGAACTGAACACGGAAGCCAGCCTCTATCGGCATCCCACGGGAGCGCAGTTGATGTCGCTGGCCTGTCCCCAGGACGAGAACAAGGTTTTCGGCATCAATTTCCGCACGCCACCGGCGGATTCGACGGGCATCGCCCACATCCTCGAACACAGTGTGTTGTGCGGTTCGGAAAAATACCCGGTGAAAGAACCTTTCGTCGAAATGCTGAAGGGTTCGCTGAAGACCTACCTCAATGCCTTCACCTATCCGGACAAGACCTGCTACCCGGTGGCCAGTCAGAATCTGCAGGACTTCCACAATCTGGTGGATGTCTATCTCGATGCCGTGTTCCACCCGCGGCTGACACCTGAGACGCTCAAGCAGGAGGGCTGGCACTACGAGGTCGAAGGCGACAACCTGACATACAAGGGTGTCGTTTTCAACGAGATGAAGGGGGCCTACTCGTCACCGGAGCGGGTGCTGGGCGAGGCCATCCAGCGGGGGCTGTTCCCCGACAACACCTACGGCGTCGAGTCCGGGGGACATCCGCGGCATATCCCCGACCTCACGTGGGAACAGTTCGAGGCTTTTCACCGGGACTTCTACCATCCGTCGAATGCGCTCATCTGGTTCTACGGCGACGATCCCGTGGCCCAACGGTTCGAGATTCTCGAGTCGTATCTGGCGCGCTTCGAGCGGCGGGAGGTAGACTCCGCCGTTGCCGTGCAGCCGCACTGGACGGAACCGCGCACGATCGAGACGACCTACGCTGTCAGTGCCGAAGAGGATGCCAGTGACGAGGACGGTGAGGAGGGGAAGCCGAAGAAACACTTTGTCACGGTCAACTGGCTGCTCGAGGATGGGATCGACTACGGCACCCGCCTGGGGCTGCAGGTGCTCGACCACGTGCTGCTGGGTTCCTCGGCCGCACCGCTGCGCAAGATGCTGATCGACTCTGGATTGGGCGAGGATGTCGCTGGTGGCGGCATGGATACGGAGTTGCGCCAGTTGCTGTTCTCCGTCGGCCTCAAGGGTGTCAAAGCTGCAGATGAAGGGCAGGTGGAAGGGCTCGTTGTCCAAGCGCTGCAGACGCTGGCGCGCGACGGCATCGATCCTGAAACGGTGAAGGCGTCACTCAATACGACCGAGTTTCGCCTGCGCGAGAACAACACCGGATCCTCCCCCCGCGGGATCAGCCTGATGCTGCGCTCCCTGTCGACGTGGCTGTACGGCGACGATCCCTTTGAGCCGCTGGCTTTCGAGGCGCCTCTGGCGGCGTTGAAGGAACGCATCGGCCTCGGCCGCTACTTCGAAGGCCTGATCGAGACACACCTGCTGGACAACCCTCATCGAACAACGGTCTACGTGCGCCCTGATGTGGCTCAGTCCGCACGCGAAGAGGCCGAAGAGAAGGCACGATTGGCCGAGGTGCGCGCCTCGATGTCGGCGGCGGATATGGCGCGTGTTGCTGCCGAAGCGGCAGACTTGAAAGCCCGGCAGGAAGCTCCCGATGACCCGGCGGATCTGGCGAAGATCCCGACGCTGTCGCTGGATGACATCGACCGCAAGATCCGCCAGATCCCGGTGCAGCGAACCGAAGTGGCCGGCGTGCGCACGCTGTATCACGATTTGTTCACCAATGGCATCGTCTACTTCGATATCGGCTTCGATCTGCGCACCCTACCGACACACCTGCTGCCCTATGTGTCACTTTTTGGTCGATGCCTGCTGGAGATCGGCACACAGACCGAGGATTTCGTGCGCCTGTCGCAGCGCATCGGCTCGCGCACCGGCGGCCTGTGGGCAACCAGCATCGTCACCAATCATCGGGAACAACCGGAGCCCGTCGGTCTGTTCCTGTTACGTGGCAAAGCGATGCTGCAGCAGACCGGGGATCTGCTCGATGTCGTGCGTGATGTGCTGCTGACGACCAGATTCGACAATCCCCAGCGCTTCCTGCAGATGGCCCTGGAGGAAAAGGCCGGCGATGAAGCCGGGCTGATTCCGGGGGGGCACGCCGTGGCGACCCTGCGGCTGAAGGCACAGTTCACCGAGGCCTCCTGGGCGATCGAACAGATGGAGGGTCTCAGCAATCTGTTCTTCCTGCGCGAACTGGTGCACCAGATCGAGACAGACTGGGCATCGGTGCTGGCCCGCCTCGAGGCCGTGCGTGATCACCTGGTGAACCGCAAAACGATGCTGGTGAATGCCACATTCCCGGCGCAGGACCGCGCGCTGGTGGAGCCGCACATTGCGGCGCTGGTGCAGGCCCTGCCGGCGCGCCCCGTTACCACCGGGGACTGGGCGGCAGAGCTGCGACCGGCCAATGAGGGATTGACCCTTCCGGCCCAGGTGAACTACGTCGCCAAGGGTGGCAACCTGTTCGATCTCGGTTACGAATTGCAGGGCTCGGTCAGCGTCATCACGAAGTATCTGCGCAACAGCTACCTGTGGGATCGGGTGCGGGTGCAGGGCGGTGCCTATGGTGCGTTCTGTGGCTTCGATCATTTCACCGGCATCTTCACCTTCACCTCCTACCGTGATCCGAACCTGCAGGGCACCATCGATGCCTACGATGGCGCGGCAGCGTTCCTGCAGAACCTGCAGCTGTCTGATGAGGAACTGACGAAATCCATCATCGGCACCATTGGCGAACTGGATTCCTACCACCTGCCTGACGCCAAGGGATATGTGTCGATGCTGCGCGAACTGACCGGTGTCAATGATGAGTACCGCCAGCAGATGCGGGATGCGGTGCTGGCGACGTCGGCGGAAGATTTTCGTCAGTTCGGCGACATACTGGCACGGATGAATGACGTCGGACGTGTGGTCGTGCTCGGGTCAAAGGATGCCATCAGCGGGGCCAACGCTGCCCGCGGCAGGTGGCTCGACGTCATTGCCGTGATGTGACGGCGGCGATCGGCCCGCCTGCATCTGTGCCGACGCAAGCGGGCGCAGAGCGTTACTTGCCGGGTTCACCCGCCGTCGGTTCATCAACTTTGCGGGCAAAATGAGCCGAAAAGCCGACGACGAGACAGACGAAGATGCTCAGCAAGATGAAGAAGATGATGACCATGGTCCCAACTCCTGTCGACGGAGTGCGGCTGCCGGGGCCGGGAAACCCCGGTACCGGGTTGTACCACACCTGTTGCGGCAAAGTCAAATGACAGGATGACGGGCCGGGATCGACTGTGGCGCACGTGCGCCTACTACTGCGCCTTCATCGGTCTGGGTCTCGTGTTGTCCTCCCTGGGGCCGACGCTGCCGGCGCTGGCGGCACTGACGCGTGTGTCGCTGAGTGCTTTGAGCACGGTCTTTGTGGCGCGTTCCGGCGGCTACCTGGCGGGGGCGATGCTCGGCGGGCGGCTGTTCGATCGCTTCCCGGGGCACCCTCTCATGGCATCGATGCTTGCCGCCATGGCGCTGACCATGGTCCTGGCGCCCCTGAGCCCGTCGCTGCCGGCGTTGACCTGCGTCTTCGTCTGCCTCGGGATCGCCGAAGGCACACTCGATGTGGGCGGCAATACCCTGCTCAGCTGGCTGTACCCGACCGGTCTTGGCCCGTGGATGAACGGTCTGCACTTCTTCTTCGGTGTCGGCGCCATGTTGTCGCCGCTGGTGATCAGCCTGGCGATGGGCCTCGACGGCTCGGTGACCTTTGCGTGGATCTCCCTGGCGGCGCTCCTGCTTCCCGTCATCCTCATGCTGCTATGGCTGCCCAGCCCGCCGATCGCATCCCACGCCCGCCAGGAGGGGGCGTCACTGCACAAGCACCGGACAACGATCTTTCTTGTCGCCGGCCTGCTGTTCGCCACCGTCGGCGCGGAGGTGGGATTCGGCAATTGGATCTACACCTACGCCCTGACCCAGCACGTCACGGACGAAGCGGGTGCGGCGCTGCTGACGTCGGCTTTCTGGGGTGCTTTTACCCTGGGCCGATTGCTGGGTATTCCCCTGGCGGCACGTCTGGCGCCCACCTCCATACTGCTGATGTGTTACGGCGGCTGCGCGCTGGCTGCTGCCGTGGCGCTGCTGCAGCCACAGGTCGTGGGTGTCGTCTGGGTCACGACGATCGCCAGCGGTCTGGCGGTGGCACCGATGTTTGCCACC
>JAQCJA010000163.1 GCA_027593305.1 bacterium | reverse complement strand
CTTCGAGCCCGCCATCCGTTACGCCCGGGATGGTTGGTTGGTACCACCCGTGACAGCGGCTTCGTGGGCCAATGCGGCACCGACCTACGGGGACTCACCGGACTGGCATGCGGCGTTCACCATCGCCGGCAAGGTGCCGCAGGCGGCCGAGCGGTTCCGCTTCCCGCAACAGGCGGCAACACTCGAGCAGATTGCCGAGACGGGGGGCGAAAGCTTCTACCGTGGTGATCTGGCGGCGAAAATCATCGCCCACGCGCAAGCCACAGGCGGTTTGCTGACGGCGGCAGATCTGGCCTCTCATCAGCCCGAGTGGGTGCAGCCCCTGGCCATGGACTATCGCGGCCAGAGTCTGCACGAGATCCCCCCCAATGGTCAGGGCATCACAGCGCTCATCGCGCTGGGCATTCTCCGCCAGTTCGATCTGCGGACCCATGCCGTGGATTGTGCCGACAGCCTGCATCTGCAGATCGAGGCGATGAAACTGGCCTTCGCCGATGCCAAGCGGTACGTGGCGGACCCGCAGTCACGGGATATCGAGTTCACCGCTCTGCTTGACGATGCCTATCTGCAGCGGCGTGCCGCTGCTATCGATATGACGACGGCGCGGGCACCCACCTTTGGAGTTCCGGGGCAGGGCGAAACGGTTTACCTGACGGCGGCTGACGAAGAAGGGCGCATGATCTCCTTCATCCAGTCCAACTTTTCCGGATTCGGTTCCGGCATCGTTGTGCCCGAAACCGGCATCAGTCTGCAGAATCGCGGCTCCGGATTCGTGCTCGACGAGGGGCATCCGAATCAGGTCGGTGGCGGCAAGCGTCCCTATCACACCATCATCCCCGCTTTTGTCACGCGCGGGGGCAAACCGCTGATCAGTTACGGCGTGATGGGGGGCCACATGCAGCCGCAGGGGCATGCACAGGTCATGGTACGTCTCTTCGACTATGAGCAGAACCCACAGACAGCTCTCGACGCGCCCCGGTGGCGCTTCGATACCGGTCTCGACGTGGCGGTGGAGGCGGCTGTTGGTACACAGGTGCTTGCTGAACTCGAGCGCCGTGGGCATCACCTTACCATACAGCCGGGGGCTCAGTTTGGTGGCGGCCAGTTGATCTATCGTCTCGATGACGGCTACATCGCCGCATCCGAGCCGCGCAAGGACGGTCAGGCCGTCGGATTCTGAAGGCGCCTGTGCCACAGGCTTGTCTCAGAAGGGAGTAGGGCGGCATATTACTCCCTGTACCATTCGAATCTGCTTCCAAAACACGAGCCCTATGGAGTTGTTGCCAGTGAGTGATCCCACGGATTACGCCTTTTTCGGCGCCCTGCTGATCATTGGCGCCGCTCTCGGCATCGCCCCCGTCGTTGCGCCCCTGTTCCTGGCGCCGCGCTCCACCGGTGCCAAGACGCATGACACCTATGAATGTGGTGTCGACACCGAGGGTGGCGCGTGGATGCGTTTCGACATCTCCTACTATCTCTTTGCCCTGATCTTCGTCGTGTTCGAAGTGGATGTGCTGTATATCCTCCCAGTGGCACTGGTCTTCGGCGATGGGCAATACGCCTGGCGTGATCTCATCGAACTGTCCCTGTTCATCGGCATCCTGTTCCTGGCCATCATCTACGCCTGGCGCAAGGGCGTACTGCACTGGCGGGCGGCGTGAATCGCCTGTTGCGAAGCGATCGCGCAGCCAACGCCGCCAGGTCGAGATCGCGCCGCCACCCGTCCCCGCCTCCCGGGCGATCTCTGTGGCAGGATTGGAGGTTCTGATGACCCAGACCCCAGAGGCGGCGACGGCCGCGCAGACCACAGAGGAACTGCTGCAACAGGTGCGTCCTCTGGTGCATCTGGATTCCCTCGAGAATCTGCTCAATCAGGCGCGCGCCAACTCTCTCTGGCCGTTGACCTTCGGTCTGGCGTGCTGCGCCATCGAGATGATGGCCGTCGGTGCTTCGCGCTTCGATCTGGACCGCATCGGCGCCGGCGTCTTTCGCCCGAGTGCGCGGCAGGCGGATGTGATGATTCTGGCGGGCACGATCTCGCGCAAGATGGGCCCCGTCATCAAGACCTTGTGGGATCAGATGCCGGCACCCAAATGGGCGATCGCCATGGGCGGTTGCACGATCGACGGTGGACCCTTCAAGTACCCCGGGCAGTACGCCATCATCGAGGGGGCGGACAAGATCATCCCTGTTGATGTCTACGTCCCCGGATGCCCGCCCCGCCCCGAGGCACTGTTCGCCGGGATTCTGAAGCTGGCAGAGAAGATCAAGGCAGGTCGTAAGGGGCCGGAGATCGCGGCGTGAACGAACTCTCTCTCCCGAACGTCGCCGAATCGACCGACGTCGACTACAATGAGCGAGGGCTGCAACACCAACACACCGCAACAGCAGCAGATATGCCCGCAGTGGCCGCCGCCTTCCGCACCGCCGGCTATGCTCTGGAGCACATTACCTGTCTGGATCTGCGCCAGGTGGCGGGCATCGGCGCCTTCCGACTCGATTATCAGTTCAATCCCGTCGAAGGTCCCGTCGACCGACACGTGGTGCACGCCGTTGTCGCCGAGGGTCAGTCCGCCAGCAGCATCGCCGGCACCTTTCCGGCGGCCGACTGGTACGAACGCGAAGTCTTCGACATGCACGGTGTTGATGTCAGCGGGCATCCTGACCTCAAACGGATCCTGATGCCGGATGGTTATACGGGGTTTCCCCTGCGCAAAGACTTCGTCGACGAAGATCCCGAACGCCATCAGCTTTCCGGTGTTGTCGTTGTACCGGGTGGGGAACCGGGTGCGGCGCCGGTGGATGAACCGGCTGCTGAGGAGGAGGTGGACGAAGCATGATGCGGCCGAAGTCGACGATGGAACTGGTCCCCGGCGACGACGAGACCTACTACCTGAACATGGGGCCGCAACATCCGTCCACCCATGGTGTGCTGCGCCTGCGGTTGCACCTGGAGGGTGAGCGCATTCTCGGCGCCGAGCCTGTGATCGGTTATGGGCATCGGGCCCACGAGAAGATGGCGGAGAACCGCGACTACCTGCAGTTCCTGCCCAATACGAGCCGCATCGACTACCTGTCGGGCATGATCTACAACCTCGGCTACTGCCAGGCCATCGAGAAGGCCATGCAGATCGAGGTGCCGGAGCGGGCCGAGTATATCCGCGTGATCTGTGCCGAACTGAATCGGCTGACGAGCCATCTTCTGTGGCTCGGTACGTATCTGCTCGATCTCGGAGGATTCACGCCGTTTCTCTACGCCTTTGATGATCGCGAAAAGCTGCTCGACATCCTCGATTCGGTTACGGGCTCACGTCTGACCTACTGCTACGGCCGTTTTGGTGGCGTGTCGATGGATGTGGATGACACATTCCTGCGCGCTGCCGCCGACTACTGCACGTACTTCCGCAAGCGCCTCGACGAGTACCATGCCCTGGTGACGCACAACATCATCTTCCGTCATCGCACAAAGGGCGTGGGCGTCATGGGCCCGGAGCTGGCGCTGGACTACGGTGTCAGCGGGCCCTGTCTGCGGGCGGCGGGTGTGGCGCGTGATCTGCGCAAGGATGAGCCCTACGGCATCTACGATCGGTTTGCGTTCGATATCGTGACGGCGGAAGGGGGCGACTGTTTCGCCCGGCACATGGTGCGCATGGGCGAGATGGAGCAGAGCCTCAACATCATCGAACAAGCCGTTGGCGGCATCCCTGATGGGCCGGTGCTGGCCCCCAAGGTACCCAAACGCATTCGGCCGCCCGCAGGAGAGCATTACTTTGCTGTGGAGTCAGCGCGGGGCCACTTCGGCATGTATCTGCGCAGTGATGGCACCGATGTGCCGGTGCGCCTCAAGTTGCGCACGCCGTCCTTCGTGCACGTGGCAACGATGCCCGTCGTGTTGCCGGGCACGATGCTCGCCGATACCGTGGCCATCCTCGGCAGTATCGATATCGTGATTCCCGAGATCGACCGATGACGGCGCCCCACGCAACGACCCAGTTCTTCCACACCTTCGACAATCCGTGGATCGCCATTGCGGCGGCAACGGGGGCCCTGCTCGGTTTCATCACGATCAACGCTCTGTGGCTGATCTGGCTGGAACGCAAGGTGAGTGCCCGTATGCAGCGGCGCTATGGCCCGACAGAGGTGGGGCCTTTCGGTCTGCTGCAAACCCTGGCAGACGTGGTGAAGCTCGTCGGCAAGGAGTTGATCACACCCGATCATGTACACCGGCCACTGTATCTGATTGCGCCGATCCTCGCCTTCGCCCCTCTTGCGGCGTTGCTGTCACTGCTGCCGATCGATGCGGATTGGGTCTTCCACGACTTCGACATCACCCTCGTATTGCTGCTGGCCTTCAGCGGCCTGAATGTGATCGCCATCTTCGCCGCCGGCTGGGGCTCGAACAACAAGTATGCCCTTCTCGGGGCGGTGCGGGCGGTGGCGCAGAATATCTCCTATGAGATTCCGCTGCTGTTGGCGGTCATCCCCATTGTGCTGATGACGCGCTCTCTGAGTCTGCACGAAATCGCCAGTGCCCAGTCGTACCCCTTCATCCTGGTGCAGCCCCTGGCGTTCATCATTTACTTCATCTCCGCCACGGCAGAGACCAACCGCGCTCCCTTCGATATTCCTGAGGCGGAATCGGAGCTCATCGCCGGTTTTCATACCGAGTATTCGGGCATGCGTTTCGGCGTGTTCTTCCTGGCGGAGTTCACCAACATGGTGATCGTCTGCGCCGTGGCGACGTTGCTGTTCCTTGGTGGCTGGAAAGGTCCGCTGCTGCCGGGATTCGTCTGGTTCTTCATCAAGGTCTACGGCCTCATCGCGGTGATGATGGTGTTTCGCTGGACCTTTCCGCGACTGCGTTTTGACCAGTTGATGACCTTCGCCTGGGCGATTCTGGTGCCCCTGGCCCTCGTCAATCTGCTGGTCACCATCGTCGTCCTGAAACTGTAGGGGACATGTTCAGAGAAACACTGATCGGCGCCTGGTCCCTGCTCGTGGGCATGAAGGTGACGCTGTCGCACATTCTTCGGGCGCCGGTGACATCGCAGTACCCGCGCGAACGAATCGAGATGTCCAAGGCGTACCGCAATGTCATCCGTCTCATCGAGATCGAAGAGATCGGTTCGCACGACTGCATCGATTGCCAGGCCTGCGTCCGGGTGTGCCCGTCGGACTGTATCAATGTCGAGGGAGAGCGCCCCGACGGCATGCGGAAGAAGCGGGCGACGCTGTTTGAGGTGGAATTCGCCCTGTGCTCGGAGTGCGGCCTGTGTCTGGATGTCTGCCCGACGAATACGCTGGGCTACAGTCGCGAATACGATCAGGCCGGGTTCCGCCGCGATGACTTCCTCTACGATCTGCTGGACGAATGGCGGGACAAGGAGGAGGGTGTTCGCACAAGGCTGCGCGAGGAGGAAGCGCAAAAGGCGGCGACCAAAGCGGCGGCCGCAAGCAAAGTGACAGCTGCCAGGAAGGCCAAAGACGAGGCTGCAGCCAAAGAAGAGGGTCCAGCCGCAGCCGGTGACGCCGGCAACAGTGCTGCGGAGGGCGAGGCATAATGGAGCTGGGCGTACAGTATCTCTTCGTCGCCCTCGTGCTGGTCGGTGGTGGCATGGCAGCCCTGTCGCGACACGTGTTGTACAACATCGTCGGCCTCGGCATCAGCCTCTTCGGTATGGCGGGACTGTTCCTGCAACTGGGCAGCCCCTTTGTCGCCGCCATGCAGTTGCTCATCTATCTCGGCGGCATCACGGTGGCGATCGTTTTCGCCATGATGCTGTCCATCGCCATGACGCTGGATCCACCGACACGCACGCCGGTGAAGACGGGATTTGCCGCCGTTGCCGCCCTGACCTTCGGCGTTGGTCTGCACGGGTTGATCGGCACAGCGTCATTCGCCGCCGCGCCACCGGCTCCGACCGATGCCTGGGCTGTGGCCCATATCGGCAGCGCGTTGCTCGAGCGTTACAACCTGGTCTTCGAAACCCTGTCCGTCGTGCTGCTGCTGGCCATCATCGGCGCCATTCTGATTGCTCGTCCGGATCGTCGAGGTGACGCGGCATGAACCTCGAATCCTTTCTGCTGCTGAGCCTGGTGCTGTTTTCCCTCGGCCTGTTTGCGGTACTGGCCCACCGCAATCTGATCGCCGTCCTCATCGGTGTGGAGTTGATGATGAACGCCGCCAGCCTCAACCTGATGGCGTTCAATCGGTTCTCTGTCACCGATCCCGTCACCGGGCAGGTCTTCGTGCTCATCATCATCGGTCTGGCGGCGGCGGAGGTGGCGATCTTCCTGTCCATCATCCTCAATCTGTACCGTACGCGGCGCACGATCGATGCGGAACAACTGACGGAACTCAAGGGCTGATACATGGAACCACTCAGCCTCATTCTGCTCACGACCGTCGCGCCACTGGTGGCTTTCACGCTGGCCATCCTGTTTCTCATGCGGCAGCCGCGCCTGGCACAGGTCGTCGTCATCGGCGGCGGCACGTTGTCTCTGGCAGGGGCGGCGCTGCTGCTGTTCCAGGGCCCCATGGCGCCCCTGCGCTACTTGTGGTTCACCAGTGGCGACATGGCGCTGCGTTTTGGCTTTCTGTTCGATGGCATCAGCCTCATGTTCGGCGTCGCCGTCGCGCTGATCACGCTGTGTGTCATGGTCTACAGCCTCGGTTACATGGGACATGATCCGAGCAAGACCCGCTACTTCGCCATGCTGGCGTTGTTCGAGTGGGCCATGCTCAGCTTCGTCTATGCCGTCGATCTGCTGCAGTCCTTCATCTTCTGGGAACTCGTCGGACTGGCGTCCTTCTTCCTCATCGGATTCTGGTATGAGAGGCCGTCCGCCACGGCGGCGGCGAAGAAGGCTTTCCTCATGACACGCGTCGGTGATGTGGGACTCTTCATCGGGGTGTTGCTGGTGCTGCAGGTGGCAGGGCACTTCGACATTCCCGGTTTGCTTGCTGCCGATACCGGCCTCGTCGCGCAGGCGCAACCGGCGGTCCTGACGATGATCACGCTGCTGATCTTTGTCGGCATCGTCGGCAAGAGTGCTCAGTTCCCCTTGCATACGTGGCTGCCGGATGCCATGGAAGGTCCCACACCGGTGAGTGCTCTGCTGCACTCGGCGACGATGGTTGCCGCCGGGGTCTATCTGATGGCGCGTCTGCATCCGCTGTTCATGGGATCGGAGACGACACTTGGCGTCATTCTTGTCATCGCCTCGATCACGGCGCTGCTGGCAGCGACGATGGCGATGGTCGCCACCGACATCAAGAAAGTTCTCGCCTACTCGTCGATCAGCCAGCTTGGCTTCATGCTGCTGGGGCTGGCGGCGGGCAGCCTCTTTGCCGGTGTCTTCCATCTGCTCACCCACGCCCTGTTCAAGGCGTTGCTGTTTCTCTGCTCCGGCCTGTTCATTCATCATTTCGAGTCGAATGACCTGGCGCAGATCGGTCGCAGTGGGGGTCGGCGCATGCCCTTCGCCACAGCGGGACTGCTCGTAGGCGGGGCGGCGCTGGCAGGGATTCCGCCCCTGGGTGGCTTCTTCAGCAAGGAAGAGATCTTCGCCGCCCTCGGACACGGCGGTGTGACGATCTACTCGATCGTTGCCCTGCTGGCAGCCTTCCTCACGGCGTACTACACCTTCCGCATGATCTTTCTGGTGACGCGCCCGACGCATATGGAGGAAACTGCCCACGACCACGCGCATGGACATGGCCGTGCGGAGCCCTGGAGCATGGCTCTGCCCGTGCTGCTGCTCACGGTGGGTGCCGCCATTGCCGGGTTCTGGGGTGGGGCGATCGCCCGTGGCCTTGGCATCGACGCCGCACACCACAGTCTGGCATCGATGGCTCCTGCCGTGCTGGTTGTCATTGCCGGTGTGCTGCTGGCATGGATGGACTTCGGTCGGCAGGCAGCGGCCCGTACCGGCTTCATCGCACGGATCCCTGCAGTGGAAAAATTGTTCAGCAACGGCTGGTACGTGGACGCGTTCTATGATGCCGTTGTCGTGCGCGCGACGATGCTGATCGCCACGATTCTGCATGCCGTGGAAAACAAGCTCTTCGATGGCAGCTTCGATCGTCTCGGGTTCAGCGTACTCGGTATCGGGGCGGGTGCCACCCGCCTGCAGAATGGCTGGGTTCAATTCTACGCCGGCTGGACTGTGATCCTGATCGGTGTTGCCGCAGCCTATTTCGGGATGGGTGGGTAGCATGATGGGTGATCTGCCGGTGCTCACCTCGATTCTTCTCTGCCCCGTGGCGGGGCTTGTGCTGGTGCTGCTGACGCCGGCGCGCGTGGCTCACGTCGTGCGCTGGATCAGCGCTGCATCGGCGCTGCTTGCCAGTGTGCTCAGCATGCAACTGTGGCGCGCCTACGACACCGTTGAGGGCGGCTTCCAGTTCGTCGAGATCATTCCCTGGGTGCAGGAGGTGGGGATCAGTTACCACCTCGCCGTCGATGGTTTCAGCACGATTCTCGTCATGCTCAACTCCATCGTCTTCTTCACCGGCGTGTTGACCATGTGGGATCTGGAAACGCGAGTGAAGGAGTTTTTCGCCTTCATGTTGTTGCTCGTCATCGGCGTCTACGGTGTGTTTCTGTCGCAGGATCTGTTCTTCTTCTTCCTGTTCTAC
>JAQCJA010000162.1 GCA_027593305.1 bacterium | reverse complement strand
GCGACGTGGCCGTACCGGGCCCGCCGCTGAAATTCTCCGACACCCCATGCCGCGCTGTGTCGCCCGCTCCTGTGCTGGGTGAACACACCGACGAAGTACTGCGCGGGTGGCTGGATCTGGATGCTGCCGAACTGCAGCGACTCCGCCAGCAGGGCGTCATCTGATCCTGTTCCTCTTCGTCCACCGCAGGAGCCCGGCACCATGATTCCTCTTGTCAGCAGTCTGTGTTACGGTCCTCTCGGGATGTGCCAGCTGCCACGCACGTGGTGGAAGGTGTCGCTGCATGCTGCCGGTGTGTTGGACAGTCAATACCCGGAAGCGACGGAAGGACTCGACAGCATGGTGCTGGCGCGCCTGGGCCTCGACAAGGCGCTGACCCTGGCCCACATCCATGAGCAGCGCCCCGATTACCTGAGTTTTGAGGCCTGGGTCGTCGACCAGGTTGGCGTGCCCGACGCCGCCGTGCGCGAGGCGTGGAGCACCTTCATCGCTGAGCGGACCCACAAGCAGAACAAGATCGATGACATCCATGCCACGCTGGGTTTCGCCCCGAATGCCGGAGTGGTCAGCGCCGTGATCCTCAATCATCTGGAGGACTGGCACTTGTGGTATGAGCGTGATCTGGCAAGTGCTGATGGGACACAGGGGCAGACGGTGCCCCTTGTGAGCTCGCTTGATTACGGGTCTCTGGGTGTCTGCCAGCTGCCGCGGACCTGGCACAAGGTGCTGCTGGAGGCGGCAGGACTGCTGCACGAGGAATACCCGGGTCTGGGCGGGGGACTCGACAAGCGTGTCATCGTTGATGTGCTGGGGCTGGATCGCGACCAAGTGAACCAGTACCTCACCTCAGCGCGTCCGTCGTACGTGCAGTTCGAAGCGTGGGTCAGCGAGCGCATCGGCTCAGGGGATGTCGCCGCGTCGGTGGCCCAATGGAACAACTTCGTGCGCACGCGCGAGCATCACGCGCAGAAACGGGCGGAGATTCACCACAGTCTCGGGCGTGAAGATGACGGCAGCCTGCCGACGTCGGCGACCGTCCTCAATCAGGTCGAGGACTGGCACATCGCCCATGGGGTGTTGCAGGCTGGTCGCTGAGGAAGGGGTGAAGCGACCCTATGGCCCTGACCCAGGCGCCGCGTGCGCAGTAGTTACCAGGGAATCTCGACCCCAAGTTCTGTGCCCAGCTCGGTCAGACGGTCGCGCTCCAGTTGGCCCATCTTGATGCCATTGGCACCGTATTCCTGCTCGAGGCGATGTTCGACGCTGCCAGGAAGGGTCGATTCCGTATAACCGCGCATGGGCACCAGCTGTTCCCTGGCCAGGCGCACCATGTCATCCACGGCGCCACGGAACATCTCTCCCGGGACAAAGAGCGAGGCGTCGACGAGCCAGATCATGCCACCCAGGCGAGCGGCTGGATACGTCTGCTGGATCTGTCCGGCGCGTTCGGTTGCCTGACCAACAAAGGCCCCCCCGAGGGCGGTGCCGATGGCGGTAAAGCCCATGGACTTGAAGAACGCCGCCGGGATCAACTCTTCCAGCGCCTCGAACTGCTCACCACGCTGATAGTCTGCCAGAATGCACGTTGCCACATCGAGCACGACGGGTGGTTCCTGGGCACTTGGCAGGCCGAAACACATGGGCGGGTTGCCATAGTGGGCGGCGCGCCGGCCCTCGTTGTTGGCATAGTACTGCGGGCTGGCGCTCTGCACAGAAAAGCCGATGAGTCCTTCCGCCATGGCACGGCGCACGTAATGACCGGCGGAGCCGTAGTGGCCGATACACTGGATGGCACCCACTGCTGTGCCCTTGGCCTTGGCTTTCTCGATACACTTCTCGGTGGCCAGCATGGTTGGTGCATAGCCGAGACTGCCATCCCCATCGATGTGGATGGACGTGTCCGTTTCCGCGATGATTGAGATCTGCGGATCGGGGTTGACCTGTCGTTGCTGAATCATTTTGGCGTAACCACGCAGGGAACGCGTGCCATGACTGCGCACACCTCGCAGGTCGGAGTCGACCAGCAGGCGGGCGAGTTGTTCCGCATGGACGGTGTTCATTCCTGCCACCTGCAGGCACGCAAGAG
The DNA here is from genome assembly GCA_027593305.1 of bacterium. Taxonomy (GTDB): domain Bacteria; phylum Latescibacterota; class UBA2968; order UBA8231; family UBA8231; genus UBA8231. The sequence goes on along the minus strand of JAQCJA010000162.1, from coordinate 6,600 downwards.
CGAAGGACCGCAAGGCTTCGGGGGAGACGCGGACGAATTCCTCAGGGGGTGTGTTCATAGGACCGGCAACAGTGCCTCAGGGTTTGAATGACAGGGAACGCCCCGGCAGCGTCGGTCCCAGATCTTCGACGGCAGCGCCATCGGTGATGATGGGCGTGCCGTTGACGATGACGTGATCGATGCCCGTGGGCAACTGATGTGGGTCGGCATAGGTTGCGTTGTCAATGACGTTGTCGCCATCGAACACAACGAGGTCGGCGAACAGCCTTCACGAACCTGACCACGCTCGGCGCAACCGAAACGGCGCGCCGGCCGGTCACTGAGTTTGGCGACAGCTTCTTCGAGGCTGAACAGCTTGCTGTCGCGCACACACGGACCCAGCAGCCGGGGCGCCGAACCATACATGCGGGGATGGACCCGACCGTCCGGGAAGTAGATGCCGTCGGTACCCATCATGTAGCAGTCATGTGCGAGGAATTCGCCGATGAGTCCGTCGTCGCCGTGGTGGAAGACGAGCAGCACTGCCAGGTTCTCCTCGATCAGCAGATCGCAGAGAGCGTCTTCTGCGCTCTTGCCGACTTCGGCGACATAGTCGGACAGCAACTTGCCGATGTGGTGGGCATTGTCACGGCTCGGCAGCCAGGCGATATGTACGTTGGCCAGGTTCGTCGCAGCCAGGCCACGGGCGAACTCGCGGCGTACGCGACGGTCGCGCAATCTAGGCAGTACACCCAGGGGACCGTCTTCCCAGACATCATAGGGCAGCAGGAAATTGAGCATCGTCGAGCCCGGCAGATACGGATATACATCGAAGGAGAAACTCACTTCGTTGCGCGCCGTCTTGTCGACGTAGGTAAGCAGTTCATCGATCTGCTGGGGGGTGGTGCCCTTGAAGTGGGAAATATGCACGGGCACGTTGGCCCGGCGGCCGATTTCGACGGCCTCCTGCACACCTGCAAGAGTACCCTTCTTGTACCGTACATGCGTCACGTACAATCCGTGCGGGGACATGGGAGCGCAGGCTTCGACCATCTCGTCCGTCGTGGAAAAACACTGGGCGATATAGTCGATGCCGAAAGACACCCCCACGGCGCCCTCTGCCATACCCCGCTCGATGTCGGCGCGGATCAGTGTCATCTGGTAGTCGTCGGGTACACCACGGCCCCAACCGGCGGCCATGGCCTTGACGTTGGCATACGGCAGATGGGTGATCGCGTTCTGTGCCATGCGCCGATCGAGGCCCGCCATGTAGTCCGCAATGGAGCGCCAGCCGTCGTATTCCTCAAAGAGCAGGGCATTGAGGGAGCGCAGGTAGTAGATCCACTCAGGCGCCGTATCCTCGTCCACGGGGGCATAGGAAATGCCGTCCGCCATGATGACTTCGGTGGTGAAGCCCTGAGCCGTCTTGGGCACCAGATGAGGCACTTTGCGCAGCCAGGCGTCGGAATGATTGTGCACGTCGACGAATCCGGGGGCGACAATCCGGCCCGCAGCGTCGATACGTTGGCGGCTGTGGACAGCCGACAGATCGTCGGCGACGGCCGTGATGCGATCGCCGAGGATGCCGACGTCGGCGCGCTTCCGGGGGCTGGCAGTACCGTCGATGATGGTTCCGCCGCTGATTACGAGGTCAAACACTGGGTCTCCATTCCGAGGATCTCGACGTTGAGGTCATCAAACCAGACGGCGCCGGCACCATCGAGACGCAGCACGATCTCTACGGCACTGACAGCGGCTGGCACCGGGCCGTGAATCTCTGCTGACAGTCGCGTCCAGCCTGTGGTCTGCTGCACAGCGGCGGAACAGATCAACGGGTGTCGTTCGGGGTGGTTGTAGATGATCCAGCGCAGACCCAGGCTGGCACCGCGACCCGTGACGGCCTCGGTGCGCACCCAGACATGCACGCGGAAACCCGTGGAGGCGCGCCATCGCTGCGTCCAGGCGCCTTCGCCTTCGCGGCCCATCGTCCATTCGGTGACACCTGCCTGGAGGCGTCTGATTTCCAGCGAGTAGTCGTCGCTGCGCCCCGAGTCCTTGCACCAGCGCGCCCCCTCACCGGCGGGCAGCCCCGGCCACGGATCCAGCGGGCCCGCCGGTTCGTCCAGTCGCTGCCCCCTGGCGAAACTGGATTGACGCTCATAGCGGGGCAGTTCGTGGTGTCCGGCGTAGGCCACGGCGGGCACGGGGCGCGCCCGTTGCAGCAGGTCGGCGACGCGGTCATCGGGACAGCGGCGCACGCGAAACGTCTCACAGATGGGGGCGTAGAGCTCTTCGCGCTGGTAGGTTGCGCGGAAGTGTACATCGTAACCCCAGTTGCACACCCCGATGCCGGTTCGGGCAGCCGTGGGGCCAACAAATTCGAAGGCAGGATTGTTGTCGGGACTGTCTGCCAGCACCAGCATGCCACCGTCGCGAAAGGACTGGGGCGCGGGTATACCGGTGGCCAGATGGTTGAGCGGCATCTGCCAGACACTGCCGTCTGCGGGCTCTGCCAGCAAACGGGTGAATCCGTGAGCCGACCAGGCACCATCAAAGGCCACCGTTGGTGCCGGCACGTCACAATACCAGGGATCGCTGATTTCGAAATGAATGGCATCCGGTGAACCGGGGCGATCAAAGGTCTGCGGCGCCTGCAGTGTCAGATGACAGGCGAATTCGTAGACGTACGACGCCGAGATCTCGTCCCAGGTGATGGTGAGGACCCGGCGAGACAGGGCCACATGCCCTGGATCGGTGGTGAGCACCGCCAGTGTCAGACAATCGGTGCCGCGACCGGCGACGGCGACATCGAGCAGTTCAGATGTGATGATATGGCCGTCGAGGTTCCAGAACATCTGGACCCCCGCCACCAGGGGACGGCCCTGGGGCGTGAGCTTCAGATCGCGCAGTACAACTGGTTTGAGGTTGCGATCGAAGTAGCGTAGGTTCTGTTCCGGCTGCTCGACCACGACGTGTTCGAGTCGCGCGATGGGCACATCACCATCGCAGATCCACTCCTGTCCAGCCGTGACGCCCCCGTGAGTTGTCACATCAAAGCGACTCTGGTGGCTCATTTTCCGCATCATCTCCTGCTTCAACAGCGTACGCGAAGAAGCCGAGTTTATCTGAGAGAGGACGGCCCGCTTGATCGAGAGCGGCTGTGAAGATATCGTCGGCCCGGAATGACGGCAACCAAACTGCAACGGAAGACTTGAATACGTATGAGCGGCAATGATACGGCATCGTCCCACGTCCTGATCGACGACGTCACTCTGCATCTGGGGCGACCCGTGACGTCTGATCATCGATGGGTTGGGCAGTCTGAATCCCTGCGCAGTCTGCTGGCCTGCTGGCTCGTGGTCTGCGACGAGGATCTGCCTCTGGCGCCCCGACTGATCGGCCCCCCGGGGATCGGCAAGACGACGCTGGCCTCGGCGGCCGCGCGCAGTCGCGGCCAGGAGCTGTACATCTTCCAGTGCACCAGTGACACCAGACCGGAAGACCTGCTGGTTACACCCGTGCTGGCCGAGTCCGGACGGATCTCGTATCACGCTTCGGCGCTGGTGACGGCGATGATCCGTGGTGGGGTCTGCGTCCTCGATGAGGGCAACCGCATGAGTGAAAAGAGCTGGGCATCCCTGGCACCGCTGCTCGACTATCGCCGATATGCCGAGTCGATCATCGCCGGCGTGACGATACACGCCCACGCCGATTTCCGTTGTGTCGTGACGATGAACGACGATGAGTCGACCTATGAAGTGCCCGAGTACATCCTGTCACGACTGCAACCGACGATCGAACTCGGCTTTCCGGATCGGGCCGACGAGATGGAGATCCTGCGCTATCACGTGCCCTTCGCGCGGGCCGAGTTGCTGCAGTTGACCGTTGATTTCCTGCAGAAGGCACACACCCTTGATCTCGAACACTCCCCACGGGACGGCATCCATATCATCCGCTACGCACTCAAGCGTCTGGCCCAGGCCGAGGGGGATGCCCCCGGCACCGGGCACCCGCTGTCGACGGATGCGGCCTGGCTGGAGGCAGTTCAGGGAGTGCTGGGCGAGGACGCCACCGATCTCGATCGCGTCGCTGCAGAGCGCGAACGGGCGCTGCAGTCGTCCGCCGCCGGCGCGGGGTTGAGCCTCGATGATCTGTTCTTCGGCGACCATCAACCACCAGGCGGCTTCGGTCCCACAGCACCCGATGACGAGTCATAGACGGACGGTGCTGCTGTGATCAATCCTGTCTTTGACCTGTCCGCCCGGATTACGGTGCTGCCCGTTGTGCACGGCTCGGCATTCTTTGCCCGTGAAGTCCGTCGGCGTTTGCAGGCTGAGGCAGTCAGGGCGTGGGATTGCCTGGCCCTGGCCCTGCCTCCCTCCTTTGCCGCCGGCGTCGAGGATGGGGTCGAAAGACTGCCGAGAGTCTCCGTGGTGATTCAGGACGAAGATGACGCAGCCAGCCTTGATGGCCGTGGGGGCTGCAGCTATGTTCCCATCGACCCATGCCAGCCCCTGATCGAGGCTCTCCGCCTGGCGCAGAGCGCCCATGTGCTCCGCGCCTGGGTCGATCTGGAGGTGGCTGTGTGGGAGTCCCCTGCAGATCTGCAGCTGCCGGATCCCTATCCGTTGCCAACAACGGGTCTGGAAGCCTTTGCCGCCGCCTGCCTGCCCGTGTTGCCGACACCGGTACCCGGCGGTCAGCGCGATGAACGTATCCGTCACATGGCCTACCAACTGCATCTGCTGGAACTCGAGCATGAGCGTGTCGTCTTTCTCTGTTCGCTGCAGGACTGGCCATGGGTGCGCGTCGCTTTCCGCAGCAGGGCACCCTATCCGCAGCCCTTCGGCCGGCCGCGAATGCCCGTCCTCACGGAACTGGCCGAGGACAGCCTGTATTTCCTCATGGGGGAGTTGCCCTATCTCAGTTTCCTCTATGAGCACCGGCGTGCCGAGGAGATGACAGGGCGTCTTGATGCCAGTGAGTCCATCGACGGCATCAAGACGCTGCTTATCGAGGCCCGGGATCGAGCCCTGCATGCGGGAGAGACCGAGGCGGGACGGCCACTGGCTGAACAGGCTGCATCCCTGACGCCGCAGAGGTTGCGCGTGCTGCTCCAGTACGTGCGCAATCGTACTCTGCTGGACCATCGCATGACACCACAGCTTTACGATCTGGCGCTGGCGGCCAAGCAAGTCATCGGTGACGACTATGCGCTGGCCCTCATCGATACGGCCCGACAGTACCCGCCCCAGAGGATTGGCCCGCCTGGGGACAGGGGGGCTCATCTGGACTTTCGCCAGCTGGTCGATGACGATGGCAAGGCTCGCGATGCGCGGAACCGACTGGCCGGTGTCCCGCGAACCTGGCGCAATCTGCAGTTGCGGCCGACACCGCCGGCGCCCCTGCGGGAACAGTGGCGCATGGAATGGGATCCCCTCGGCCAGTGCTCCTATCCACCTGAGGACACGCGGATCGAGAATTTTCAGCAACACGTACGTGAGCAGGCCCGCTCCCTGCTGGGCCTCGATCTGCCCAGGGTGGAGAAGTTCTGCGCATCGCTGAAGGACGGCCTCGACATTCGTGAGACGCTGCGCAACTGGCATACCGGGCAGTTGTACGTGCGGGAGTTGCCGCCAAGCCGAGGCAATATCGAGGTCGTCGCCATGCTGTTTGACGTACCTGCGGACCCGGCGTTGTACACGTGGCGCAGCACGTGGTACGCCGAACACGCAGAAGAGTCGACACTCAGTTTCTTTGCCACGCCCCACGAGGAGGGCATCGTCGGTCCGGGTATCGGCCAGTCCCTCTATGGCGGCTGCATGTTCATCTTTCCACCCAAGCCCATCGCCGATGTATGGACGGACCCGCGCCTGCAAGGATTTGCCAGCCTGGAGGAAAGACTGCTCGCCGGTGCGTGCCTGCATTCGAAGGAGCGGCGTGTCGTCGTCGTTTCGTCGCAGCCGCTGCCGCCGCGGTGGCGCCGGCTGGCCCGCGAGTTTCGCAGGCAGCTCGTCTACCTGCCTTTGCGCCGGTTCTCGGCAGATACCGTAGACCGTCTGCGGCGGTTCCACGTCCTCAATGGACGCCATGTTCGGTCCTATGCGGCCCGCTACATCCGACCGCCCCGATAGCCTGCTGCAGATGGTCGGGGAAGAGCCACCCCCCTTGCGTTGACAGAAGGAAGGCGCTGTCGCTTCCTATACTCAGGCAGGGCGTCCTGCCGCCCGCTTTTGCTGCTCACCGGGCTGACGGGGCTCTGTGCCCGGAACAGCCGACACGTCACGAAGGTTCGCACGATACAACCATGCAAATTGTCGATCCGCACACACACGTCTGGCTGAATGCGCCGCAATTTCCCTGGCCCGCAGCAAATACCAACCCTCCCGCAGAGGACCGCACCGCCGAAATGTTGCTGGACCTGATGGCGGCGGGGGGTGTGGAGCGCACGGTTCTGGTGCAGGTGATTCACTACCGCTGGGACAACAGCTACGTCGCCGACTGCGTGCGTCGCTATCCTGACAAGTTCATGGGTGTGGGCCGGGTCAATCCCGAGGATCCCGCCGCCGCGGACCATGTGAGTGAGTGGACGGAGAAGGGCATTCACGGTGTGCGTCTGAG
>JAQCJA010000161.1 GCA_027593305.1 bacterium | reverse complement strand
GAGAAAGGGCCGAGGCAGAGACAGATCGGCATGGCGCGCGGCGGGCAGTTGCAGGATCTCAGGTGCGCCCCCAAGGCGGTTGCCTTCGGCGTCTCCGGTGAAATCGGTCCGGAACCAGTGCGTCTCTGACCAGGGGCCGTAGATGCGTTTGTCCGGGTTCTTGATGCCCGTATCGAGAGACATCTTGACGCGCCAGTAGTAGAGCGACGCATCCTGCAGGTTGGCTGGACTCCAGACAGCTTCGCCCGGGGGCACGACCCGTCCATCCGACTCCTCCCCCGGTCCATACATGACGCTGTACTGCGTCGCCGAGTACTTCACTGCTTCGGCAAAGGCGCGCGCCGGCCAGAAGGTCTGCACGTACGGATAGGCCTGCGATGGAATGGGTGCCAGCTTCCACAGGAAGCTCCAGTACATCAGGCTGACCCCGAGAATGATGGGGACCATGACGATCTCGGCCTTCAGCAGGCTCGTGAAGCGCATGCCCGTCAGTTCGATGATGCGGAACGTCTCGGCGCCGCCGCCGAAGTCGGCCCCCGCCAGCGGCACGAACCAGATCTCCACACCACGGTAGCCGGTGAGAAACACCGTCGCCTCGTGCAGATGCGGAATCTGGATGTTCTGCCCGATCAGTCCGTCGAGACGTGCCGAGACAAAGGACATGAGGGGCGCATAGACGAAAGCGATCAACAGGATGACGACGAGCAGTCCCGTTGTCACAAGTGTCGGGAACAGGGTCTTTGCCAGCAGGATTGGATAGGCTGCACCGAGGAAGAACAGGGTCAGACAGATCCACAGCGGAAAGTCCCCCCGGTTCAGGTGCTCGATGCAGTAACCCCGCACCTGGGACTGCTTGCTGCACTCGGGATGGCGGCAGGTGTCATGGTCGCGGCCGTGCACCTTTTCGTGCTTGACATCAACGGCCCGCTCGCGCCCCCCGCGGATCACCTGCGTGATCGAGATGATGGCCACGGCGAGGGTCACACCCATACCAAAAGGCTGCCAGAAGTCGATGCCGGCAGTGATCTGCGTCTGGATGGCACCCATACCCGGCACCCAGTGCGGCATGAAACCGTAGTGGTGCAGCATGGGTGACAGGAAGATGAAGGACAGGACACCGACGAAGGAGCCCATGACACTCCAGAATGGCAGCAGCAGACCGGCAAAAATCGGTGACAGGCTGAAACTGATCGCAATCGGCGTGGCGCCGAAGAAGCGGCCCAGTACCGGCGTCAGATCGGCAAAGGGAATCGGCAGAATGGTGACCTTCGTCCCGGCGAAGGTCTCCGTCAACGTTGGAATGGCGACGTAGATGAAGCCGAAGATGAGGCCGATGGCACCACCCACAGTGAAGGCGGGCCACTTCCATGACTGATCCTCGGAACCGCTCTCCTCGGCCAGGGCCATCGCCCCCAGTGCCGCCTGCGGCGCCGTCGGAAAAGGCAGCTTCTCGCGATCCGAAACCAGGCGGAACAGCACATAACCCGAGGTGAACCAGGTGATGCGGCTGACGATGATGCCAATGACCAGCAAGGCGATCGGCAACAGCCAGTCCTCGTGGAAGAACGTCCGCTGGATGATGGCCTGGGAATCCGGATCCGGCGCAAACCAGCTGTACCCCATCCATTTTAGGTTCACCAGCTTGTCCGTCAGACCGAACTGCACCGCCTCCGGTGAACTGACGAAATACTGCCGCCAGATCAGTTGCAGGAACGTCTGTGTCTCGGCACGAACGATCAGCTGTGAGGCGACATACGTCAGCAGGAAAATCTCCTGCCGCTTGAGTGTGGTGAAGGACCGCTTGGCGATTTCGAGGAACAGGATCACCGTCACCCACTGCGCTGCATCACCAATACCAATCCCCGTCACCAACCCCAGGTACATCTGCCCCGGAGTCATGATGAAGGCGATGAACAGCACCCCGATCAGCGTCTTGCGCGTGAACCCCGACTCAAACGTATCCGGCGCCTGCAGCAGATCCCGATACTCATTGATCTCCTCATACTGACGATCCCGCTTCGCCTGCCTGTTGGATTCCCGTGACACTAGAGAGCCTCTACCACGGGTGAATGACTCAGAGAGTTCGCGCAGCGAACTCGCAAGGGACGCGCGAGCGAAGCGAGCAGGTTCCCAGACACTAGGCCTCTACCTCTGGGGCGTCGGTGAACTCAAGTTCCAGATCGGACGCCTGCATGGCGATGAGCCGGCAGTGCTCGACGTGTTCCTGCTGGATCTCGGGCTTCAGCGTCTGCCAGACGAGGAACTGCTTGCGCAGTTGCAGCATGAAGCCAAGGTTCAGCCGCTGCCAGAAAGCGACAGGTCCGCTGATCCGTTGGATGAACAGATGGATTTCAAGAATTCGCGGGTTCTCCGTCGGCTTCGTGGTGAATTGCAGGTACTGGCTCACACCCATGTCGAACGGCGCCAGCCAGAGCAGCAACTGCACGGCGTAGGAACGTTCCCCCGGCGTCTCCTCAACGACGATGCGGGTCCGCTCCGTGTACATCTGTCCGACGGATTCGTGCCCGTAGGAACTGAAGTACGAGTGCAGATAGCCGCACAGAGACTCGACGCCATTGATGTTGACGGTGAAGGGAAACGGAAACCGCCAGATGTCTCCGTCGGGCTCCGGCAACTGCCAACGCCGGACGACGTCTGGAACCGCCATCTGTGCTGCGACACGTGCCGGGTAAATGCTGGATACCAGCACCACAACGATGACGAGTACTGCCGAGCCGATGGCGGCTGTTGACGAGTAGTTGAGCGACACCCCCCCGAGCAGGTCCAGCATCAGCAGGATCTTGGCCCCCACCTGGCCGAGGATGTAGCCGATGACGACACCGAGGACACCATAGACGCACGACTCGGCAATGAACAGGAACGAGATGTGCACCGGTGCCAGGCCGACCGATGAATAGACGCCGATTTCGCGGAAGCGCTCGTAGACGGCGCCCATCATCGTGTTGAGCACAATCAGGGCGGCAATCAGCATGGGGATCACCAGCGCCCCCAGCCCCTCGAGTTTGGTCGCACCAATGCTGCTGTACGAGTAGGTGTGCATCTGGCCGTCCTCATCGGGCATCCCGACAAAGAGGCGGAAGCTCGAGCGCGACAGGTACGCCTCGATCAGTTCCCGCGCCTCAACACCTTCATCGAAGCGCACGGCAACGGACATCAGTTCCGCCCCCATGCTCTCCAGACGTTCATAGGGAACAATCGCCAGACGACTCGCCGGCACGTGTTCGTAGGTGATCTCCGCGTCCTCCTCAAAAAACACACTGTTCATGAGGAACATCTGGTCCATGCCCGGCATGTTGAACTGGGCGAACTGTTCTTCCGCCGGTGTCATCGGTTCGTTGTTCAGATCCGGCGTGGCGTCGAATTCGTGGGCGTCGAAAATACCGACGACCGTCCAGGGATCGCCAAAAATCCGCACCACGGGACCATCTCCCCGTTGCACTGCTTCGATGGAAACACCCAACTGCCGGGCGAGCAGATCGGAAAGTATGACACTCTCCTCCTGTGGCTGCTCAAACCAGCGCCCGGCGATCAGGGTCCGATCGATCCCGGTGACCAGCGGTTCCTGCACCGACAGGCCAAGCACGCCCAGTCCATCGGCCTCATTGCTGCCAAGCCGCATGGGGATATAGCCCTGTTCCTCGAAACCCATGGTCAGCCACGTACGCGGCGACAGCGTCCCGGAGTTGGCGAAGTGCGACTTCAGGTAGTCATAGTGCGTCGGCTCCCAGGACCACCAGTTGATATCGTGGAACAGGATACCGCTGTACGGTGGCTTCCAGTCCTTTTCGAAACCGATGAACTGGATGCTGGGCTTGAAGGATGTGAAGGACAGGACGGTGAACGTCAGAATCGTGATCGTCACCAGCGTCAGTCCGGTGCGGGTGACGCGGCGACGCATATTGGAGATACCGAGCATGAACGCTACATAGGCGGTTCCTGAGCGACTGAGGTCGCCACTGGTGGTGCCGGCTTTGCGTTGCCGCAGATCCGTCATGAAAGCATTGAACCGGCCGACGACCAGGGTGATGACGAAGAAGGCCATGACCATCACCATCAGTGCCAGCAGGACGATCACCGGGTGGGCCAGTTCAAAGGCCGGGTGGACCTGCGACAGTATCACCCAGTTGACCAGCATGATCAGCGCAAACCAGCCCAGTTGCTTGTGCACATCGGGGGCGGCAAACAGCAGACGTTCCGCGAAGAACGCCGCCGGTATGAGCAGAGCGACAAAGAACACCAGCCCGGAGACGATGTCGTTCTGCGTACCGCGCACATCCGGATAGGCGCGATATTCCAGGCCCAGAGCCTCGCGTATGTACTTGGCGTACTCACCCCACTGCAGATCCGCCATGGCCTTCTCGGCCTTCTGCAGGGCGCGCCAGGAACGGCTGTGCAATGCATCGAGTCGCGGGTTCTCGATGGCGAAGGAGCGCATACGCTCGATTCGAATTTCGTCCAGACGCCACATGTCCTGCATCGACTGCAGGCTGACATATGGGATCATGCGGGCCAGGCGCGCGTCGAAGCCCTTGCCCTGCGCCGTCTGTTCGTCGGTTGCGCCCTCATTGTTCAGCAACACAACGGAGTCATCGATGAGTCGCAGAGAGTCCCCCAGGGCGCTGTAGAGGACCATCATCTGTTCGTCATAGTCACCCATGGAGAAGCCATACTGGCGCGGCACGGCACCGCGCTTGTCGAGGATCTTCTGCCCCAGAAAACCGTTGCCGAAGGTGAAGTGAAACTCAGCATTGATACGGTCGTGAATTTCCAGGCTTGCCGATTGGTAGAGAATTGTCGTCCACACCGTCTCGGCTTTTGTCAGGGTCTGCTCGAAGGCCCCCAGCTTCTGCGCCCGCTCGCCGTGATCGGTGCTGAAGGTGATATCCCCCGACACCTGATCTGCCAGATAACCGCGGACCTGGGTCCTGAACTTCGACAGCCCGTCCACCTGGTAGTTGCCATCCTCATCGGCGAGCACGACGAGGGGGCGCCACATGTTGTGGAAGCGCTCGTTGAGAATCGTCACCAGGGCGCCTGGTACGGATTCGTTGGGGGTAGCGCTGCGTTGCGGCAGCAGGCGCAATCTGCCGCGGATCGATACCCGGGAATCGGGGATGTTCTTCCGATGTTCGGCGCGCAACTTGGCCCAGTCGTGCCCGAACAGAACCGGGTCCGCCAGAGCCCGGTCCAGTGTCGCATTGAGCATCGCGCTCTGCCGTGCGATGTTGCCGATGTTGACCTTGTCGGGCGTATCGAGCGGGCTGTCGAGGACCATGCGTCGGTCCGTTGTTGTGATCATGCTCAAGGAGACGATACCTGTCGACAGGGCCAGTGCCGCCGTCTCCCGATAGGTGTCGTTGTCCAGGTAGGTATCCCAGGACAGCCCCTTGATGGGGCTGACGAGGTTGACCATCGCCGCAGGCTCACGCCCGAGATCAGCGGCTGCCTCCTCGGCGTGATTCATCATGCTGCGGGCGAGCGGCACGTAGAATTTTCGATGCGCCGGCAGGCGCGCACTGTGCACGAAACCGACCTGATCCGAACGGCTCGACAGGTCGAGGGCGATGTAGAGCTCAATGTTCAGGCTGTCGGGATCAAGCCGGATGCCGAGGGAGTCGGGCTTGATGCGACGAAGTTTGAGCTGCGCGTTCAGCCGCGCCAGGTCGACTTTGTCGAAAACCTGCCGCCCACCCTCTACCTGCCCATCATCCAGTCGCAGATCGATGCCGAGGGTGTCCAGGGGCAGGTTGCGCTTCGAAGTCTCGCGCACGAGGCGCTCAACGTTGAGGGAGTCGGCGACAAAGCGCACCGGCATGCGTCCCCTGAATGGGGCCAGCGATCGCGCATGGCGGTTGAGGAAAGCGAAGGCACCCGTCTGCTGCTGGAAATGCGACCCCGACGCCAGCAGCACGACGGTGCGCGCCGGCGGGTGATCGTGCAGATATCGCGCATACTCGAGCAGCGCGGCAACACCGGCGGTGCTCTCGGCACCTGGTGCGGCGGCAGGAACGACGGAAATCGCATCGAAGTATGACTCGACGACTATGATCTGATCCTGCAACTGCGGATCGACACCGGGAACGGTACCCCAGATGTTCCACGTCGTGCGGTTCTCGTAATCCATGCGCGCCTGCACGCGCACCGGCAACTCGCCATCCCCCAGTTCCTGGCGCAGAGCCAGCGCCGCTTGCCGGCTGAGCCAGAAGCGCGGCACATCGACGGGAGCCCACGACCACTTCTTGCGAGATTCGAAGAGTGTCGTCTCGTCCGGCTCGATGAAGATGATCGCCGCTGCACCCAGAGCCGCGGCGTTCTTCCAGTTCTTCCAGCTATTGAACTCGAGCAGGACCACGGCACCCCACATCTGGTGCCCGTCGAAATCGGCGTGTTCGCCCTGGCCGCCGTAGAACAGGTTACCCGTGATGCCTTCGGGCCCGGTGGTATTGGTGCGCACCAGATTCGGCCACAGGGACAGCATGGAAATGCTGCGCCCCCTGCCGTCGAGGATCTCCATCGAGGCGCCCTTGTCAATGGGCACCGCAAGTTCGTAGGGCTCGCGGCTGACATTGTCGACGCCTGCGGCGCGCAACTCGCGCTCGATGAAATCCGCCGCGTAGCCATCACCGGGATAGCCCGGCAGGCGCGAGCCGTGGGAGGACAACTCCCGCACGGTCGTGGAGATTCGATCAAAGGCATCTGCATCGACACCGCCATCACTGCCGGCGGCGGGCCCGGTCGCCCCCAAGGCAAGGACAAGCGTCATCGCCCAGCTGCTGAAGCCTTTTCCGGACGCCACGATCAGCTAGATCCAGAAAATGGCATTGCTCACCATTCCCGAGAGGTAGTCGACGACGAGGAAGCCACCGGTGATCAGCATGCGGCCGGCGATCATCCCGAGAAAGAAGTAGCGACTGCGGGCGTAGAGAGAAGCGCCGCCGTATTTCAGGATCGTGACCTTGATCAACCAGGCAAAGAAGATGCTGAACCACATCCAGTCGACGAGCCAGCTGGTCATGATCGGGAAACCGATGGGATGCAGGGGCCACCAGAGGAAGCGCTGACGCAGCCACGTGAGTCCAAGCATGGCACCGGCGCCAATGCCGACAAAGCTCATGCCGTGCCAGTAGATCCCCTGAGGCTCCTCGATATTGGTCGCCGCCGTCTTGTAGATCAGGCTTGGCATGTTCTTGAAGAACCAGGCATTGGAATTGATCCCACCGTCGCGGTAGCCCAGGGACATGACGGTAAACAGCGACCCTGCAACGCCGAGCAGGATGGCGATGACGATCGCCCAGAACACGATGCGGCGACTGTGCCGGTTCATGCCCTCAATGAGCTTCAGCCCGTTGGCTATGACCCCCATGAGGAACACGCGGATGTCGGCGGCAAAGATGTAGCTCATGGAGAAATTCGCCGTTGCCGTCGCCCCGAGCAGCTTGGAGCCCAGGCCGTAGACCATGAAATCGGGGGCCGTCATCGGCGAGATGATGGCGGCAACGCCCGCTTCTGCGACAACGCGCGACAGTCCGGTGAAGATGATCAGGCTGAGAAACACGAACAATGCTGCCGCCCAGAATGGCGTTCCAAGAAACATGAACCAGCCGATCATGACCACCGTGCCGAGCAGCAAACCCACCACGGCGGAGCGGTAGCTCATGATCTCGTCGTCATCACTGAGATCGGACTCTCTGCCGAGGAACTTCAACCACACCTGATGCAGATGTTCGCGGCCGACCCACATGCCGATGGCGACGAAGACGATCAGCGCCCCCAGGCCCTGGTAGTTGAGCAGTTCCGACGTCGCCACAGCCCAGACATCCTGCTGTTTGGTTACGCCATAGGCGACGAAAAACATCTTCTCCACCTTTGACAGCAACGCAAAACCCCAGACACCAAGGGCGATGTCAGGACCGATCAGGAAGGAAAAGCCAAGGACGGCAAAGCTGATCGTCATGTTGATCGATTGACCGAAGCCGATGGGGAAACTCCACGCTGTGGGGATGACCGGCCAGCCAGCGAGATACTTGTTGAGCCCGGTGAACAGTCCCACAACAATCGGCAGCGCTGCCCCGGCCCACATGGTCCTGTTCTTGAAGAACGGATTGATGATCTGGTCAGCGTCCTCACCGCGGATCATGGCCTGCGGCACTTGTACCAATGGATACGACAGGCGTTCGCGATCCATCCACTGGCGGCGCAGAATCACAGCCAGGCAGACCATGGTCAGATACAGGGACAGCAGGAACACGCCCCACATGGACATCGGCCGCAGCCAGATGCCCCAGGGGATGGTGAAGGTTTTGGTGCCGAAACCTTCGTAGAAGGCCGTGTTGCCGGCGCCGTCGTTGAGCATGATGCTCTCGGACAGGACGGGAAACAGGATCTCCGCCCACTTGTTTTCCGGGCTGGCGTAGTAGAACACCCCGGAGATGGCAGGCAGAATCGTCTCACAGAGGCCCATGGTCGCCAGCGACGCGACCACGATGAGCATGATGTAGACAACGATCAACTCACTGCGATTGAGGGCAAGACTCCGCCCCATACCGGCCATGATGGTGTTGGCTGCCAGCGACAGCACAAGAAAGCTGGAGAACAACACCCCCGGTGAATACAGGGGCATCTTGTCGAATGGTGAAAAATGCGACACCCACGCCACAGCCAGCAGACAGGTGAGACCCGCCGACAGGGCCCAGTGAC
>JAQCJA010000160.1 GCA_027593305.1 bacterium | reverse complement strand
GCGCCGTGAAATTCGACGAAGCTGCGTTCAAACTGGCGCAGGCTGGCGTCCACCTCGGGGCGCCGCAGATCATTCACGGAAAAGTCGGGCTTGCCCAGACAGCGATAGATCCCGCCCGCATGATCTGCCACCTCGCGGGCGGCACCCGCCACACGCCGGGCATGTACCTCAGCACGGTCCTGCAGATCTCGTCCTGCCGGTTCGTCGAGGTCCCCGGCGTCGATGTTCTCAGGGGGTGCCACGGACTGAGCCCCCTGGATCCAGTGCACATCGACATACGTCACCCCGCCCGTCGACGGATTCCGCGATTCCAGCCATTCGAGGTGTTTCAGTGTCAGCGGCGTCTGCTTCGTGATATATACGCCGCCACCCGGACCGGGCAGATCCTGCGCCGGGCACACCTGCAATTCCATCTGCTTGCTGGCGATATCCGTCAGAGCGTGACGCAGGCGCTCCGTGCTCATGCGTATGGTGCCACTGTCTCTCATGGCACTTCGCTCGGGGGCGCTGCCAGATCGACGGCATCCATTTCGCTATTCTGAGCCGAGACCTGCACGTAGACGTAGAACATGACGACGACCGCCACCAACCACATACCCATGGCGACTCGGGTCCGGCGCAGCAGCGCATTGTAGACACACAACAGGACCATCAGGGACAGTCCCAACCCGAGAAAGGGATTGGCGATCAGATAGAGGATGACGTTGTGCATTTCAGTCGAAAATCACCGTGCGATTGCCGGCGACGAACACACGTCCGTCCAGAACCAGTTGCAGGGCCCGCGCCAGCACAACCTTCTCTACATCCCGTCCTGCGAGGGCCATGTCAGCAGCACTGTGTGTGTGGTCGATGGGCAACGTTGCCTGTGCGATGATGGGCCCCTCGTCGAGGCCATCGGTGACAAAATGAGCCGTCGCCCCAATGGTCTTCACGCCTCGCGCAAAGGCTTGCGCGTACGGACGGGCGCCGGCGAAGGCGGGCAGAAAGGAGTGGTGGATGTTGATCATGCGCCCCCGATAGCGCCTGACAAAATCCGCTGTCAGGATGCGCATGTACTTGGCCAGTACGAGATAGTCCGGCGCGTAGGAGGCTGCGACCTCCACGACCTCTGCCTCATGTTGCTGTCGACTGCGTCCCTGGTGCGGGACGAAATGAAATGGCACATCGAAACGCTCTACGAGGTCGCGCAGGGATTCTCGATTGCTGATGACGGCACGGATGCGCGCCGGCAGATCATGACTGTGGCAGCGCAGCAGCAGATCACCGAGGCAGTGGGGCTCCGTTGTGGCAAGCAGCACGAGGTCCCGGGGCCTCTGGTCCCACAGGTCGAGATGCTCTGCGGCGGGGACCTCGGCGCGCAGCTCCTCAACCAGTCGGGGTGGAACAGCCCCTGGCGAAGGGCCTGCAGAGCAGGGAACACAGAACGCTGTGCGCATGAAGAAACGATTGTCCTGCGGATCAACGAACTCACCATTGGCGATGATGTTGAGCCCCGAGCGCAGCAGGACGCCGGTGATTCGATGGATCAGGCCCGTGGCGTCGGGGCAGTCAACTCGCAGGATGTGAAACTGTATATGGTTCAGCGTGACGCGTCCGCATGTTTGAACGTCGAAGCCCTGAGCACGGTTTGCGTCTCGTAGATGGACCCACCTTTGAGTGACGTCGGCAGCGCCAGGCGCACCGGCACGTTCGTCACGCGCGGCTGGTTGCAGGGCTCTCCACGCAGGTAACCGGCGCAATACGAATCCCAGTCACTACCCAGCAGCGGCCATGAATCGTCGGACGCGTATTGGAACAGCAGCAGGCGTCGCGGGTGCGGCGAACGGTTCGGCAGGGACCCGTGCAGGGCCCGCACGTGATGGATTGAGATCCCCCCGGCGGCAAGCTCCACCTTCTCGGCGTTGCCATCATCGAATGCGGGATCGGTCACGGCGCCGACAAAGTGTCCGTCCTGGTGATGATCGAGAATGGGACCCTTGTGCGAACCAGGGATCACCAGCAGACAACCGTTGGCGGCTGTCATCTCGTCGATACAGATGCCGACAGCGAGCAGGTCATCGTTGGTGTGTGGATAGAACGACCAGTCCTGATGCCACTCCACGGGACTGCCGGATCGCGCCCCCTTGATGTTCAGCTTGTTGCCGTTGTAGCGCACGCCTGTGGTGCCCATCAGGGCCGAGACAATATCCAGAACCTTGTCATTGCGCAGGGCCCGATCGTACACATCGTGCACCTGCACGGGGCCCTTCAACCGACGAAGTTTCGGCGCCTCCGGCGTGTGATCGGGCTCGAGGTCGAAGATGTCCGTGTGTTGGGTGAAGGCACGGGACTGCTCGACGAACTCGTCTGTCACGCGACCCAGTTCGGCCACTTCGGCTGCTGTGAATACGCCCTCCACTCCCAGATATCCCCTGGAGTGGTAGTGCTCGATCTGGTCCTTCGTCAGCATGCGGATCTTCCTCTTGCGAGAGCTACTTGAGTCGCAACAGCGCCTGACGCGAGTCACTCAGGCGGCCCGCGAAGGTGTCACTGAATGCCAGTCCCTGGCCACCCCGGTCCGGCATGTAGCCAATGGAATAGCAGAAGTATAGCGTCCGCCGCGGACGCCCGGAAGCATTCACCGTCGAGCCATGGGTCAGTGCTTCGGTGAAAATGATGGCATCCCCCGCCCGTGCCGGCACCGGTGCCAATGGCGGATTCTCGTCGGGATGATTGCCCCACGGTTTCGGGAAGTTGCTCTTGTGCGCGCCAGGAATCACGGCAAAGCAGCCATCCTCAGGCCCGCTATCAAGCATGGGGAACACAACCTTCGTCAGCGTCGATACCATCTGCCCATTGCGGCAGTGATACTGACACTTCGGAATGATCGGCGTTCCATGCATGTGGAGGCGGGTGAAGCCGCCGCCCCATCGATAGATGGTGTAGGTATGGTTCAGGCGGTACGGGCCACCGGTGATGGTTTCCACGGCATCCAGTATTGTGGGGAGATCCATGAGATCGAGAAAGACGTCGTCGCCCTCGATGATGTTGGAGATGTACAGGTTCTCGGGTGTGCGGTCCTGCCCCGGACACAAGGGCGCCGGGTACTCGTCGACTGGCATCTGCTCAAATCGGTCGAGCGCGATGTTGCAGGCCTGCAGGATGGTTGCAGGTACAACCCCCTCAAGGACGAGATATCCCTGCAGATCGAAGAGGTACTTCTCGATGTCTGTCACTCATAACTCCTTGATTGACAACACGTTACAGAATTACACTTCCCAAGCGTCCCTCAATTGCCCCTCATTGGGCCGGAAAATTTCCCGAAAATTCTCAGGGCCCTCGATAGCCGTGAGATCTGCACCTACAGGTGTGAGCTGAGGTGATTGGACGAGGGGGTGTCGAGTGCTGTCCTGCTACGACACCCCCCGTCACGTCAGAACGACAGCTTGGCAGGCGCGCTTTTCTTTCGCATCTCAAGGTCACGGTGGCTGTCAGAAGATAGTTGACCTCTGGCCTTCGTCGCGCCAGGAACTCCGGCTCTTGACCCACGCCAAGATAGGGCGTGGCCGTCAGTTCGCAGAGCTGGGGCTAAAGAAAGAGCGAGCGTCGCACCCCCAGCGTGACTATTGACAAGCCGCCCTTTTTTAGCATCCGACGCAAGCCGATGGTGCTGTCAGAAGACCGCTGCCTCAACCAACGACCTCGGCAACGACTCGGATACAGTACCCCAGAGGGGTGCTACCATCGCTGACTGTCGCACGCCAAACTTGATGCGCGGCTCATCTTGTCGTGCCTTTCAGGTGCTGTTCCTGCTGCCCAGGCGGCCCTTGTTACGCCGTTTCGGAAATTCGGTGTTGTGTCATCCGGCCGCCATTTTCAGGGGTGCAGGTTCGGCTGAAAGGTCATGCAGTAGGCGCTGTTACCAGCTGGCAACGGGGATGGAGCGGAGGCTACAGGGCGAAGAGTCCAGTGGCTGAAAACAGGGCCTGTTGTCCAAAGCCATCTTGTGGAAGCTGGGTAGCGCCTTCATGTTGTCGCCACAATGACGGCTGCCATCATGACCTCCCAGCACTTCGATCTGACCCTCACGCCTTCGGGATCCCTGCGACTGCAGCAAGGTGATGTGACCCTTGAGGCCGACCGCTGGATGGCAGGCGTGGTCAAGGCCTTCGGTGTAGATCCGTCCGCCGGCCTCTTCGCCCTGGCCGCGACGCGGCCCCAGATGCCGCCGCTGGCGTCATTCGTTTTCTGGCGCGAGTTCGCCACAGGTTATCTGATGCAACTGTGTCGCACGCCAGAGAGCGGTGGGGCGGCGCCGGCGCCTGTGGAGCCGCAACCACCTTTGGCACTGATCGCCCTGGTGGCCGGCGCGCCACCGATGCAGGGCGGCGAGTATCTGAGCGTCGAAGTGTTGACGGCACTATGGTCAGATCTTGATAGCTGGGTGCGGGCGCAGGTCCGCGCGTCCAAGACACCCCTGACCGAATGGTTGCGCCAGCAGGCGCCTGGCTGGCACCAAGTGGGTCGGGTGTGTTTCCACCTGGCCGAAAACAAACGGGACACCGACTACCCTTTTGCTTTTCTCGCCACCTATGCGCCGCGCCTGACGAAGGCGGGAGGCGTGCAGTACCAGCCGCTGAATCGAGCCCTGCAAGAGTATGCTGGGGCGCGCAACAAGGTGGCTCTGGTGCGCCTACTATCACCGCTCCAGGCGGCGTCCGAGCGAAGCGAGCTCGTGCGCCGATTGGTCGAGTCCGGCGAAATCTACCAACCGTTGGCCTGGACACCGGCCGAAGCCCATCAGCTGCTTGTCGAGGTGCCTGTCCTGGAGGAGTGTGGTCTGCTTGTGCGGTTGCCCGACTGGTGGCATACCCGGCCTCGCCCGCGCGTGTCAGTGTCTGTTGGAAACACAAAACCGAGCCGCTTCGGTGTGGATACGATGCTGGATTTCGATGTCGGCCTGGCCTTGGGGGACCAGCGCCTGACGAAGGCCGAGTGGAAGCGGCTGATGGCCGCGGGGGATGGACTGGTGCAGCTGAAGGGCCGCTGGGTCGAAGTCGATCGCGAGCGGCTGGCCGAGGCGCTGGCGCACTGGCAGCATGTGTCGGCCGAGTCCGCCCGCAGCGGCCTGTCTTTCGCGGAAGGTATGCGCCTGCTGGCGGGGGCGCCCCGGGATCTGGGCTCGGAAACGGCAGCGGCAGCGGCAGATCTCGAGCACCAGTGGTCGACGGTGATCGCCGGCAAATGGCTCGGCCAGGTCCTGGCCGACTTGCGCGAGCCATCGAGGTTGGCCCAGGGCAACCGGTCGAACGGCCTGCGCGGTACCCTGCGGCCCTACCAGCAGGTGGGTCACGACTGGCTGCGACTGGTCACGGGTCTCGGGTTGGGTGCCTGCCTGGCCGACGACATGGGGTTGGGCAAGACCATCCAGGTGCTGTCCCTGCTGTTGACCCTGAAACAGGAAGGCCGCTACGGAAACCAGCCGTCGCTGCTGGTGCTGCCCGCGTCGTTGCTGGGCAACTGGAAAGCGGAGATCGAACGTTTTGCGCCGACGCTGCGGGCTCTGACGGTACATCCTTCCGAACAGACTCGCCCAGAGCTGGAAGCCTTGGCCAAGGCGCCTGACCAGGCTCTTCAGGGCACGGACCTGGTGCTGACCACCTACGGGATGCTGCCGCGGCAGCCATGGTTGTCAACGGTGGACTGGGGCCTGGTGGTGATCGATGAGGCGCAGGCCATCAAGAGTCCAGCGGCGCGGCAGACGCGAGCTGTCAGGCAGCTACGTGGTCAGGCACGAGTCGCCTTGACTGGCACACCGGTGGAGAATCGGCTGCTTGATCTGTGGTCGATTTTCGATTTCCTGTGCCCCGGGCTGTTGGGCTCGCAGGCGCGGTTCCGGCAGTTCATCAAGAGCCTTGAGGCACGGCCGCACGAGCGCTGGGCACCGCTGCGCAACCTCGTGGCCCCGTACATCCTGCGCCGCATGAAGACGGACCGGACCATCATCACGGACCTGCCCGAGAAGACGGAGATGAAGACTTTCTGCGGCCTGACCAAAGCGCAGGTAGCGCTCTACGCTCGTTCTGTGGCGGAGCTGGAACTGGCTCTGGCGAGTGGCGCTGAGGGGATTAAGCGGCGTGGCCTCGTGCTGTCCTACCTGATGCGCTTCAAGCAGATCTGCAATCACCCGAGTCAGTGGCTGGGCGACGCCGGCTTCGACCCGGCGCAGAGCGGCAAATTTGAGCGCCTGCGGACCCTGACAGAGGAGATCGCCGCGCGCCAGGAGAAGGTGCTGGTCTTCACCCAGTTCCGGGAGATGACCGAACCTCTGGCGGCCTTCCTGGCCGAGGTTTTCGGCACCGATGGCCTCGTGCTCCACGGCGGCACGACGGTGGCCCGGCGCAAGGCCTTGATCGACGCCTTCCAGCGCGAGGATGGACCGCCGTTCTTTGTACTGTCGTTAAAGGCGGGAGGTGTCGGTTTGAACCTGACCGCCGCTGCTCATGTGGTCCACTTCGATCGCTGGTGGAATCCGGCGGTGGAGGACCAGGCTACGGACCGGGCGTTCCGCATTGGGCAGACGCGCAACGTGTTGGTGCACAAGTTCGTCTGTCGTGGCACGGTGGAAGAGAGGATCGACATCCTCGTCGAGGAGAAGCGCGCCCTGGCAGGGGGCATCCTCGAGGGTGGTGGGGAAGCGGCACTCACTGAGATGGATGATGAGGCACTGCTGTCGACGGTGGCTCTCGACATCGACCGAGCGGGCCTGTAGCGGCCCGGAGGAGAAACGTGTTGGCCAGGTATCAGTGGCGACCCTATGTCTCGGTAGCGAAGCGCAGCACCCGCAGCGCCCGCTACGTCTTGACGATGCGTGGGCAGGGTGAGGACGTACAGCCGGTAGTGATCGACGGTCGACAGATCGCCCACACCTTCTGGGGCCAGGCGTGGTGCGATCATCTGGAGCGCTTCAGCGATTATGAAAATCGCCTGCCCCGGGGCCGCACGTATGTGCGCAACGGTTCGGTATGCCACCTCGAGATCGCCGCGGGGGAGGTGCAGGCCGTCGTCATTGGCAGCGACCTGTATGATGTCACCATCGGCATCGACCCGTTGCCGGCCCAGCAGTGGCACGACTTGAGGGGGCGCTGTGCCGGGCAGATCGGCTCGCTGCTTGAACTGCTGCAGGGACGACTGTCGGATCGTGTGATGGCCGAGGTGTGCGACCCGGACCGCGGCCTGTTTCCACGCCCGCCACAGATTCATATGGCGTGCAGCTGCCCCGATTGGGCGGTGATGTGCAAACACGTGGCGGCCGTCCTCTATGGTGTCGGCGCCCGCCTTGACGAGCAGCCGCAGCTGTTGTTCGTGCTGCGCGGTGTGGGACACGAAGAGTTGCTCGGCGCCGCGCCCGGGCTGGCTGTGACGACAGCGGCAGGTACGGGGCGCCGGCGCATCGCCGAGCAGGATCTGGGGGATGTCTTCGGCATCGAATTGAGCCCGGATACTGCCGCTATCAATGCGAGGCCCGGGCGCCAACGACGAGTTGCTTCGAAGACAGGTGCCACACCGAAGGCACGAACCGCTACCCGGCGTGCGTCCAGCGGGCAGCGGCACGCGACAGTGCCGCGTAGCACCGGGCGGACTGGCGGAGGGGACGAGGTCGTTGTTGCGCCGACGGGACAGGACGTGGCACGGGTACGGGCGAGGTTCAACATGTCGCAGGAGGAGTTTGGCCTGCTGCTGGACGTGAGCGCGGTCAGCGTGTCGAACTGGGAGCGGCGTCCCGGAGCATTGCGCCTGCAGAGGCGGACGAAAACTGTCTGGCCTGATGTATCGCAGTTGACCGCCGAGGAAGCCTGGATCTGCCTCGAGCTGTTATCGAGGAGCGACGTCTGAAGGGCGTAGCGGGCAAATGCATCCCAACTAGTCCAGCCAGGAGTGGCGCAATGAGGGGCACCGGGTGATGGAGAAAGTGCACCTGTCGCGACCGATCCAGGTGGGCGCCCTTTGCGCGGTGACCACCTTTCAGCTTTCAATCATTCCTCCATTAGTAGTAAATTAGTATACGACGACACCTCTCGAGGAACGCGCCGATGCAGATACCCAAGCTGCCTCCAAGCCTCTCCGAACTCTGGAGAGAGGTCAGTGGCGACCCGGACCCCGACCCGGGGCCGTCGGAGTGGACGATCCTGTCGACGCTGTGCGGCACGCCCTGGAAGCAGTCGCGCGACGGCTACTGGCCGCCGGACTCGCGCCAGCCCGACGCCTGGAGCCGGTCGCGGTGAGCGCTGCGGCGGCACCGGATCGGGAGGTCCGCAACCGGCTCGGAATGCGCCTGACATGGGTCCCGCCGGGGGTCTTCTGGATGGGATCGCCGGAGGGCGAGCCCGGCCGCGAGGACCAGGAGAGGCGGCACGAGGTGGAGCTGACCCACGGATTCCACCTGGGGGTGCACGAGGTGACGGTCGGTCAGTTCCGGCAATTCGTCGCCGCTTCAGGCTACCGCACGGACGCGGAGCGCGACGGCAAGGGCAGCTATGGCGCCAACGTGGCGACGGCGACCATCGAGCTGGACGGCGCGTGCACGTGGGCGACGCCCGGGTTCGAGCAGAGCGACGATCACCCCGTCGTGCACGTCAGCTGGCACGACACCCAGGCATTCTGCCGGTGGCTGCACGACCACGAAGGCCAGCCCTACCGACTGCCCACCGAGGCGCAGTGGGAGTATGCCTGTCGAGCCGGCGCCAGCATGGCCTACGCCTACGGGGACG
>JAQCJA010000159.1 GCA_027593305.1 bacterium | reverse complement strand
GATCGCGCCGGCGCGCATCGACCGACAGCTGCAATTCGACGAAGCTGCCTGAGTCCGTCGTCGGCGGTCCTTCGAGGGAGCGGCGAGGGACATCGGTGTGCGCGGTGTGCGCTGTTCGGCCTGGGAGACAGTTGATGGATCGGCGAAGGTGCCGGGGTAGAAGCCCATCGCGATACCATCTCGACTGCTCATGCACGTTTCCGCTGGCGCTATTTCCTCGTCAATGACGGCGCTGACGGCGTGCTGGCGTCGTTGGACTGATCCACCATGCCCATGTGGAAGTCGAAGCCCCTCGTAGCGGTCCTTGTCAGCATTGGCCTGCTGGGCGCCGCAGTGCGCCTCGTCGGATTGAGCCGCGACGTTGTCGACTTCGTTGTGCCGGGCCGCGCCACGACGGACGGCACGACAGCGTTCTATCGCTTTCACCCGGACGAACAGGTCGTCGTACAGGGGGCCCTGGACTTCAACGATGCGCTCAATCCGCCATTCACGATGTACGGAGCGCTGCCTCTGCGCCTGTTGCAGGGCACGCTTGCTGTGGCCGGCTGGGCCGGGATGGATGTGACCGAGGAGGATGTCATTTACCTCGCCGGTCGGACTGTTTCAGCGGCCCTGTCAACGCTGTGTCTTGCAGCGGTCTGGCTCGTGGCCATACAGGTGTACTCCGCGGCCACGGCGACGTTGGCGGCGTTCCTTCTGGCCCTGGCACCGACGGCAATCCAGCAGGCCCACTACTTCACGGTGGACAGCCTGTTCTGTCTGCTCTGTACCACCGCCCTGGCCGCCATTGTTTGGTCGCTCGACCGGCCCTCGTGGGGCCGGGCCATCGTGACAGGCATCCTCATAGGCCTGTCGGCCAGCGTGCGGCTGAATGCCCTGCTGCTCGTATGCGTGCTCGGCGCCGCCCACGTGCTGCGGCAGTGGCCGCAGTCCTCTCGGGCGTGGCGCACGCGCCTGATGGCACCGGCGTTGTGGGTCGCTGGCGGCGCCGTCGTCGTGGTCATGATCGTCCTGCAGCCTTTCCTGCTGACATCGCCATCACGCTACCTGCAGGTTCAGGGCCATCTGGACTTCGCCAATGTCATGCACGTTGTGGGCGGCAGCATGTTGCAGCTGTACACGCTCCAGTACCTGTACACGACGCCGTTTCTGTACCAGTGGACACACCTGTTGCCATTGAGCATCGGCTGGCCCATGGCGGCAGCTGCTTTCGCCGGGCTGCTGCATGCCCTGCGCGGTATGGGCTGGCGACGAGCCGTGCTGCTGGTCTTCATCGGCCTGTATCTACTGTCAGCCGGTCCCATGATGGTCAAACCCGTCCGCTACTTCCTGCCCATCGTACCGGCGCTGCTGATCCTGGCCGCCGAGCTGCTTGTGCGGCTGTGGAACGCCGGCACCCGGCGCTGGCTCTGGCGCGGCCTGGCTACGCTGACACTGGCTCATGCCGTTGTCTACGGGTTGGCCTATACAAGTGTCTGGACCACAGAAGACAGTCGTATCCAGGCGGGGCGCTGGATGGCCGCCAACGTGCCACCTGGCGCGCGCATCGGCGTCGAACGTGGCGCCTTCCCCATGCGGCCCATGATCGACGCGACCCGACACGAGCCCGTCAGCTTCGCTTTCGGCCTGCTGTTCAACGCGCGTGGCAACCTGCTGTGTCGTACGGAGATCGAACTCATCGAGCGCGACCTGGGCAAGGTCGACTATGTGGCCATTGTCGACGCCAACCGGTTGGCGAACCTGGCAGCGGCGCCCGAGGTCATGCCCGTGCTGGCGTCGTTCTATGGGGCACTGCAGCAAGGTCGCCTCGGCTATCGGCTGGCGCAGCGCTTCAAGACTTACCCCGAGGTGGCTGGCCTGCGATTCGACGACGATGGCGCTGAGTACACGTTCATCGGCTTCGACCATCCGGCCGTACTCATCTACGAGCGTGAACCGGAGCCGCAGGCGACAGCCGCGTGGAGCCGATGGCGAGCGGAGATCTTTGCCGCGTCCTACTGTGCCGACGACGCCATCAGCACCGGCGTGGCAGCGCTGAATGGCGGCGACTGGAACAGGGCCGATAGCCTGTTCACGGCAGCGGGGACGTCTTCCTCGCCGGCACTGGCGGGCCTGTTGTCCATCATCTCGCGGATGCGGGCGGGCCAGGCCTATGAAGCCGAGTCGGATCTGACCGTGCACGACCTGATCGGCTTCAGTCTCGTCGATCTTGGCCTCAATGATATGGCCGTGAAGGTCCTCGAACTGATAGCGCGCCGGGATGACGGCGAGGGCTGTGCCACGGCTGCGCGCTACGTCGATCTCGCCGCCTGGATGGACAGACGTGCACCGTCGCAGCAGGCCGGGCAGATCAGATCTCTGGCTGAGGCCATGTGCCCCAGTCCGGGTGTGGGCTCGGCATCCGACGGCAGTGGCTCGCTTCTGCTGCTAGGAAGCAGGTCGAACAGGCGTTGAGTCAACTCAGGCCTCATGGATCGTTTTGCAGGAAGTGCCCCAGGCGACGAACGCCTGGACCCGCGTCGGGGCGATGACCTCAGCCTGCGCCATGCTTCACTGTCCTGTTGTGTGGCGAAACTGGACTCTCGGAGTCCGTAACGTCAGTGGTAGCAAGGCTGTCGGCAAGCTGGCTCTGCAGTGTAGATTACGCCCCATGCGCGTCTCTGCCGGCAATGAATACGGAGACCGCCACACGGTCGTCGGTAGAGTTTCGGCGGACGCCTGGGCTCTACAGAGGCGGCCGCGTCTGCATCACACCTGCAGGGGAGAATTTACCCGCCATGGAGTTGAGCGAGCAGCAGCAACGATTCTTCACGTCCTTCGGCTTCCTTCACCTGCAGGGCCTGATGGCCGACGAGGTGGGGTGGATCACGGAGGAGTTCGAGGCCGCCCGGGCCGACAGCGGCGCCGACCACCGGGGCACGGCGCGCACCAGCTTCAGCGACTCCGCCGAGCGGCGCCAGCGTCTGTGCGCCCTGATCGAGCACCCCCGCATCCACGGCGTGCTGACCGGCCTGCTGGGCGCGGATTTCCTCTACCTGGGGATGGGCGCCGAGCTCTACGTCGGCGACTCGCTGTGGCATCCCGACCAGCCCGCACGGCCCCCGGTCACGTTCGTGAAACTGGCGATGTACCTGGACGAATTGACCCCTGAGACCGGTGCCCTCCGGCTGGTCCCCGGGTCGCACGTCCAGGGCTACGAGGGCAACCTCGACACCCGGGCCCTGTGGGGTGCGGATCCGCTGGATGTTCCCAGCCACAACCCGAGCAACACGCCCGGGGACGTCATCGTCTTCAATCTGCAGACCGTGCACAATGCCCTGGGCGGCGGCAACCGCCGGCGCATGTGGAACATCGTCTGCTGCAACGACAGCGACAGCCCCGAGGCGACGGCCCTTCTCGACCGCAGACTGGCCGGGCGCACCGAACCCCTCTACAGCGACACGATGGTGCGCACGGCCCCACCGGCGCGGCGTCGCCACCTGGAGCGGGTGCTGGAGCGCGAGGCCACCCTCAAGGCGGCGGCGATCGCCTGAAGCGGCCGATGAGATTGGGCGGAAACGCGGGTGGGCTGTCCTGCAAGAGCGCGGAGTCGATCACCAGATCCGAGCACCGTCGCTGGCACCTGACGCTCGCCAGCGCCGTGAAGGACAGCCAGCACGTGGCCTTTGTCCTCCGCAGTCGGTACACGACGATGTAGGGGAGACCAGGAACGACGAACTCCAACGTGCCGTCCACGGGCCCGCCATGACCAAGCAGGGGGAACAGCGCCCGGCCGACGACGGGACCGGGGCTCCTGGGCACTCAGCAGATGGTGACCTACCGCTTCTCGGCGGTCTCCCTCTTGAGATGTTCCCGGGAACGCGCCTCAACGGCTGTCGATGCGTCCGTGAGGGAGCGGACAACCTCGGCCACATCTGCGTCGGCGCCAGCCGCCTGGCGCTGGCGGATTCCCGTCCTGCAACTGCAGTGACCACTCGTCCACCGGGATTGCCATGGCGGCACCGATGGACGCGACGCCGGAGGCCGTCCTCGGGGTAGGGCTCATGGTCGTCCGCGATACCAGGACGCCCCGGGCTGCCTCTCAGCGCTCGCGCGCCTGCTCGCCGGTGATCTCGCCGGCCTCCACGGCGGCACGCAGCTCACGCCCAACCTCCTCGACCTGAGCCCCAATCGCCTCGCGGTCCACAGCGTCGGTGCTGCGCTGTTCGTGCTAATGAACAACTGCTGGACGAGTGCGGCTGCCTCGTGCTGCAGAAGACCTGTCTTGTGTCACCAACGCACCGCTATACATGAGCTTGAGCCAATTGCATCGACCGGACCAACCTTACCAAGCCTTGTCCGAGGACACTGGACGCACGATAATGGGCCCTTGCAGTGCCCTCGTATCATGGGTGCAGACCACTTCATGCGATCTGCCCCGGCGATTGACAGCCAGAGAAGGTCAACCACTGCCGGGGCCGACAGCAAGGCAATCTGCGTCCCGGATTCTGAACTCGACTGGCTGTGAGAGAAACTTGAGGGCGACGGGTCCGTGCACACCATCCCAAAGGGGGGATCTATGGCCGCGAGCGAGAAACGGGAATACAAAACCGAAGACATTGCCAAACGGCAGCTCGGGCAATGGCAAAAGAGGGGGTATAGAGTCACCCGAAGGAACAACGCCCTCTATATCCAAAAGACCTGGAGAAAGGGAAGGGGAGGAAGCGAAGTGGAGATGTGCCTGATTGACCCATCAAAGCTTAGCCGGAGTTCCCAGATCCTCTTCGATTCAGGCAATATGGCCTGTGGCATTTACGCGTTTGGCAGCAAGGCCCCGACCGAGCCCCATGCCCATCCCAACACCGACGTCGTCGAGTATACCGTCCACGGGAAAGGTTTGATCTGGGTCAATGCCAAGTCCTATGTCATGGACCGGGGCACGGCAATCCACATGCCGGCCGACGCGTGGCATACCTATCAGTGTGTTGGCGACGAGCCCTTCGTCTTCTTCGGTGCCCTGGACAAACGACGTACCTATCGACCGCCGTCAAAGAAAGAACTGGAGCAAGGCATGCCGGGCCTCGATGCGACAGTGGTTAAGGTTCGCAAGGGCAGGACCGTCAAGCGAGACGGAAAAACGTCAACGCTGCTGATTGAGCCTGCGAGAGTCGGCCCAAAGACGATGGGTCTGGGCGTAGCCCGCTACGCCGCGGGTGCAAGTGGCACTTTGCACAGCCATGAAAACTGCGAACAAGTCTTGTACGTCCAGTCGGGTCAGGGCGTCTTTGGCGTGGATGGCGATGAGGTTATGGTTGGTCCAGGCTTCGCGGCATTTATTCCGCCGGGAGCGAGGCATCAACTGAGCAGCACGGGCAACGGAGACCTGGAGTTCATCTTCGCCTTCTATCCGCTAGCTGCAGGGCTGGGCCCGGAGTATCCGCCCGAATTGTAGTTTTGGCCTAGTCGGCTGTTCATGAGCTACCAAAGGCCAAAACATGTTTGAAGCAGGCGAAGGAACGGCTGACATCACGCCCGCCCTGGGCCTCGAACTGGCGGGCTTTCACAAGGTGCCGGGCAACGAGCGGCGCGTCACCGGTGTGCGCCAGCCAACGGCGGCGAAAGCGCTAGTCCTGCGCGACGGAGACACGACGGCGGCCATCATCGTGCTGGAACTGATAGGCTTCTCGGCAGACTTCGCCCAGAAGGTGAAGCGGCAGGTGTCACAGCGCACGCGCATCCCGGTCGGCAACATCCACGTTTGCGCCACGCACACGCACTCATCGCCGACCTTGCTGTATCTCCGGCAGTGGGGCGCGCTGTCCGAGGAGTACGCGGCCCTGGTGCGGCAACGCGCGGTTGCGGCGGCGGTCGCGGCGTTGGGGGATGTCGCTTCGGCGGACTGTTACATTGGGAGCGAGCGGGTAAACGGTGGCAACTTCAACCGCACGTCCAAGACCTGGAAGACCGACGCGGAGTTTGACAGCAAATCGACCGACGCCGGGCGTTGGCTGGACACCACATTGCAGGCGCTTTACTTCGTGCGAAACAAGCCGAAACGCGACCTGCTCTGGTATCATTTCTCGGCGCACCCGGTTTGCTACACCGATGGCCTGGCGGGCCCGGACTGGCCGGGGATCGTCGCGACGAAGACACTGGCGCGCGATGAGCTGAGCCCCGTTTTCATGCAAGGGCATGCCGGCGATGTGAATCCCGGACCGGGCACACCGTGGCTGGGCGAGCCGGAACAGGTGTCCGAGGCCGTGTACGCGGCCTTGCACCATGCCACCAACCATTCCCGATTGAACAAGGTGGACAAACTGCGGCTGGTCAATGGCGAGTTGGAACTGCCGCTGGATCTGGAGCTGCTGAAGGAACAACTGGCGGCTTACGAAGCCAACCCGGCCGCCTGTACGAATGGGGAGTGGGTGGATGCCGGGTTTGCTGCCGACTGGTTCACGAGGGCCAGGCAATGGAAGGACGGCAAGTCCGTCTATTCCACTCCGCTGAGCGCGCTCCGTCTCGGCGGGGTGGGAATTCTATTTCATCCCGCCGAGCTCTACAGTTACTACGGGATGCGCATTCGGTTCGACTCACCCTTTCCGCATACGCTGGCCGCCGGCTACGCCGATGATGCCGTGGGTTATGTCACCGATCCCAGCGCCTATACGGCGAAGGAATACGCGGCAGTCGTCGTGCCCAGGATTCTCGATTTGCCGCCATTCAGGCCGGAGGCAGCGCAGACCTTGACGGATGCGGCGCTGCGCTTGCTGCGGAAACTCGCGTGAACTGCGCAGCGCAGCCATCCTGATTGCGGGTTCTGCAGGGCATCCCTGCTGGCCAGCGCAACGAGCACCCGGCTCACGGCCCCGATGTGTGCTCGGCGGTAGCGGGCCTGCCTGGAGCACGCGGGCCAGCCGGTGAACGTGAAGCTGAAGCTGGAGCGCTGGGTCGACCTGGCCAGCGTGGCCGGCATTCCGGCGACGTCGGTACCGAAGCCGTGGCTGCATCTGATCCGCTAATATGGTGTGCTGGCGCCGGCGTCGGCGGATCGGGGGCAGATCGTGCCGGGCCCAAGTGCGTTGACGGTGGTCTCTGATGGCGGCGGCTGTGATGGCGGCAGAGGCCAGGCCAACGACCATCACCGGCATCGCCACCGGATCGAATGGGCTGCTGGCCCGCATGTTCGAGATCGACGTGACGGTGCTCCGCCTGTGGCGGCCGACTCGATCGACAACTGGTATTCGACGCGGCTGCCTCGTGCTGCAGAAAACCTGGCTCGTGTCACCATGGTCACTGCTATATACCGCCTTGAGCCAATGACATCGACCAGACCAGCCTTTATGAGCCTTGTCCGAGGGCGCCGGACGCACGCACTGGACGCACGATAATGGACCCTTGTATGCCCTGTACGTGCCAAGCCCCTGGTGCAGATCCTCGAGCACGTCGGTGGCGTGCACCAGGCGGACAGCGGTGTCGCCGCTCTGGCATGCGGCCCCCGAGCGCCTGGTTGCCGGCGGTCAGGCGATACAGGTAGAGACCGGGGCCGACAGACTGCCCGGCCTGCCGGAGCGGCGATCCTTGTCGTCGCCTCAGGCCGGGACCCTTGGCCGAGGTCAGCTGCAGGTCGGCATCCAGCCGGTAGTCGGCCTCGTACTGGTTCTTGTCCTGCTACGGCACCAGCTGCACTTCCTGGCCGTGGCTGGAGCCGATGACGTTGGCGTCGCCGTCGATCCAGGTGTAGGTCAGGGGATCGCCATCGGCATCGGTCGAGGCGCTGCCGTTCAGGGTGACCGACGTCGTCACACTCGTGGTTTCCACCGTCTGCTCCGGACCGGCATCGGCCACCGGCGGCTGGTTGGGGCTGGTAACCTCGACCTCGACCAGGGCCGGCTCGCTGTCCCGTCTCCGTTGTCATGGATGGTGATGTCGGGCTCCGGACCCGATTGATACGACCAGTGATAGGACAGTGCGTCGCCGTCCGGATCGGAACTGTGTCTGCCTTCCAGGGCCGCGGTCTCGCCCTGGTTCACCACCGACGGGTCGGCGACGGCGACAGCCAGGGGTGGCTGATTCGGCGGTGCCAGCTCGAGGGAGAGGGCGAACTTGCCCATGCCCCCGCCGTCGTTCCACTCCATTCCGAGGATGTCGATGGTGTTGCTGTCGCGGTTCAGCAACTCCTTCGGGATCGCCAGGACCGGGCCCGTCCACCCGACGGGGTCGAGGGAGACATCGCGGGTATCGGGTCTCACGATGCCGACGAACTGATCGTTGACCCAGACGGCCATCCCGTCGTTGACTGCAATCCTGCCTGCGTTGACGAACTCGCCGACGAGGCGGGCCGACGTCATCGCGCTACGCTCACTGGCACTCAGGGCGAAGGTGCCCCGGATCCGGGTGGCGACGGGCGCGACGCCCGTCTTGTTGTACCAGTAAGACAGGGCGCCGCCTCGTTCCCACACGCTGGCATCACCGGTGATCGGCAGGGCGATGTGGGACAGTGTCGCCTGCCACTGGGCGATCAGGCTGGCGTCCGGCTGATCGGACCAGGTGACCCCCACCCAACTCTGATTGTTCTGTCCGAACCAGTTGGCACGCTCCCAGGTGGCGTCATTCCTGACCACCGTGTCAGCCCAGGCCCGTGGTCCGGCGGCGAGCACCAGCAGCGCGCCGATGGCGACGGCAAGGCCATTCTTTCTCATCATCGTGTCACTCCATTGAAGAGGCCAGGGCTGGCCATCGGCCCGCCCGTATGTCCGGAGACCCCCTGGTCAAAGGGGAAGACCGAAGGCGAACACGGGGTGTCGGCTCGCTGCCCTGGGCGTTAGGTTCTGTGTCTGTTTTTCGCGATCTTGGCCAGGCACTTATCTTCGTTCAGGCACCAGGCGGAATCACAATGGCGGATGAAGACGATGGGTCGGGAGGGGAACAATGGGGGACACGCCTCGGCGTGATCCTG
>JAQCJA010000158.1 GCA_027593305.1 bacterium | reverse complement strand
TTCACGGTATTCAAGTGGCGCCCGGGGACGGATTGGGAGGCAGCGGGGATCACGCCGGCGAAACTTGGCCGGATCTGTCGGCAGCTGCGGGATGTGGTGGGACCGGACTTCGGCCTGGGACTGGAAAAGAAGGGGTACGATTCGTGGACCCTTGATGAGTGTCTGCAGATCGCTCCCATCATCGACGAACTGGGTTTTCTGTTCTTCGAACAACCCATGGGGGACGAGGGCCCGGCGCAGTTTGATGACTACCTCCGGCTCAAGCAGCGCATGCCGCGTGTGATGCTGTGGGGGGGCGAACGTTTCCGCTGTGCCGAAGAGGCGCGCCCCTGGATCGAGGCCGGCATCTACGATGCCGTGCAGGCGGACTGTGTCCATCTGGGCATCACGGAAAACTGGCGTCTGGCGCAGATCGCTGGTGCTCACGGCGTGCGCACCGTGCCGCACAACTGGCAGTCCAGTCTGGGCACGGTGTGCAACAGTCACCTGGTGGCGGGCGTCGCCAGCGGCGACATGTGTGAATTCTTCATGTATCCCAATGACATGCGCTACAGCTTGTTGCAGGCACCACCCCGGCCGCACAACGGCCTGCTGACACTACCTGAGACGCCGGGTCTCGGGGCGCGCCTGCTCGATGATGCCAGCGAAAGATTCGCCGCCATCGAGGGCGCCGCCGTCACGGCCAACCCACGCTTTCCCCGCGCCTGGGAGCGGGCCCGTCGACGTGAGGCCGAGGTCGCCGCCGCGTACGCTGGCACCTAGGCGCGGCTGCTTGCGCCCCGGGTTACGGGACGGTTACAATAGACGCACAATTCACAGCAAACCTGGAGGACAGGCATGATCCAGAAGATCGAGATTCAGTACTGCAGTTCCTGAGGCTACGTTGCACAAGCCGTCGGTCTGGCGGCTGAAATCCTGAAGCAGAAAAAGATGGACCTCGGGCAACTCGTCATCCTGCCCTCGAACGGCGGCCGTTTCGAGGTCACGGTGGATGGCGAACTGATCTTCTCCAAGCTCGCCGAGGGCCGCTTTCCGCAGAACCAGGAGATCCTCGACAGGATCTGAGACAGTTTCAAGAAACGGAAAAGCGGGCCTGCGCCGACATCGGTGCGGGCCCGTTCTTGTGATCCTGACACGAGCAGGGCGTGTGGCACGGGATAGGTCTGCGATCGTCCCGGGGTTACATTTGTCAGATCATGGCACGCACGTCACAGATGACCCAGGTGGGCAAGCGCAAGATTGAGTTGACCAACCTGGAAAAAGTGCTCTGGCCTGAGGACGGTGTCCTCAAGGCGGAACTGATCCAGCACTATCTTGGCATTGCCCCGACGATTCTGGCGCACATCAAGGGGCGGCCCCTGTCCCTGGTTCGGTTCCCTGATGGGATTCACGGCGAAAGCTTCTTTCAAAAGAACCTGCCGAGATACAGCCCCGAATGGCTCGACCACGAGAAGCTTGGTGACGGCGATGCGGATGCGGGCAAGACCATCGATTACGTCATCGCCTCCGACGATGCCAGCCTCGTGTGGCTCGCCAACCACGCCGCCATCGAACTGCATCACATACATGCGCGTCGCCCCAACTTCGACAAGCCCGACTACTTCGTCTTTGATCTGGATCCGCCCGAAGGGTATCCCTTCCGGGAGGTAGTGAAACTCGCTCTGGAACTGCGCGAGCATCTGGAAGCGTTCGGCTACCACTGTTTCTGCAAGACCACCGGTCGCAAGGGCGTCCACGTGGTCCTGCCTCTGGAGCCACGCTACGATTTCGGCACGGTCTTCGAGGCGGCCAGGGCTCTGGCGCAGCCCTTCGTCAAAGCCCACAAGACGACGACCCTGGAGATTCGCAAGGACAAGCGCCCTGACAAGGTGCTCATCGATGTCTACCGCAACCGCCGATCCCAAACCATCGTTGCCCCCTACAGTCTGCGCGGCGCCCCCGGGGCAACCGTCTCCATGCCGCTCACGTGGGACGAACTGGAGAGCCTCGAGGATCCACGCGTGCACAACGTGCATACCGTGCGTGACACGATCCGCAGACGCGGCGACCCCTGGGAAGCGATGGCAGCCTATGCCGTGCGCCTGCACACCGATCGCAAGTCCGCGCCGAAGCAGAAACGGCAGGTCGCCACGTCGCGCACGTACAAGACGCCGGCGCAACTGACGGAGTACGAGAAGAAGCGCTCCTTCGATCGCACCCCCGAGCCCGGGCCGGCACTGGAACCCGGAGAAGGCAACGCCTTTGTCGTGCACCGTCATCACGCGTCACGTCTGCACTACGACCTGCGCCTGGAAAAGGACGGCGCCCTGCGTTCCTGGGCGATCCCCAAGGGGCTGCCGCCTCGCCCGGGAATCAAGCGACTGGCGGTGAACGTCGAGGATCACCCGCTGGAATATCTGACGTTCGAAGGGGAAATCCCCAAAGGGGAGTACGGCGCAGGCCCCATGTGGGTCTATGCCCTGGGCACGTATGTGATCACCAGGGACAAGAAGGACGACTCCTTCTATTTCCGCCTGCAGTCGAGACAGCTCACGGCGGAGTACCGACTGATCCATACCAAGGGCAAGGACTGGCTGCTGGAGCGCGTCGACGAGCCCCAGGTCCAGTGGCTGCAGTCGGCCATCGAGCCGATGCTGGCGGAGAGTCGGGACGCTGTGCCCGAAGGTGCTGACTGGAGTTATGAGGTGAAATGGGATGGCATACGTGCCATCATCACCGTCGACGAGGGCGCAGTGCGAATCCGTACCCGAAGCCTGCGGGATGTGACCGCTCATTTTCCGGAGCTGTGTTTACCGGAGCAGGCGTTCTACGCCAGTGCCGCCGTTTTCGATGGCGAAATCGTCTGTCTCGACGAAAGCGGCCGGCCGATTTTCACCGATGTAATGGGACGGCTGCACGCCAGGGGCGAAACGGGCATTGCCCGGGCGCGGACGCGGCATCCGGCGGTCTGTTACCTGTTTGACTGTCTTTACCTCGACGGGCGCCCCATCGGCAATGAGCCCCTGGACAGGCGCCGCGCGTGGTTGGAGGATGCCGTCCGCAAGGAGCAGACCGACTACCGTGTGAGTGAGACCGTCGACGACGGTGTCGCCCTCTTCGCCGCAGTCAGAAGTGTCGGGGTAGAAGGAATCGTGGCGAAGGAACGGGGCTCGTCCTATCTTCCCGGAAAGCGCGCGCCCGCATGGCAGAAGATCAAAGTACGACGTACTACAGAGTGCCTGATCATCGGCTATACCAGGGGCAAGGGAGACCGCGCGCAGACCTTCGGTGCCCTGCACCTCACGGACCCGACGGCAGATGTGGCCGAGGGCCTGCAATATCTGGGCAAAGTCGGAGGCGGCTTTGACGACGAGATGCTGCGCGTCGTGCTGGGGCAGTTGCAGTCTCTCGATGAAATCGATCGCCCTCTCACGTGCAAGCCGCCCGATGACGCCGAGACGATCTGGGTGCAGCCGCAGTTGTGGTGCGAAGTGCAGTACGCCTCGCGCACGAAGGCCGGAACGCTACGCGAGCCAGTCTTTCTGCGGATGCGACCCGACCTGGCCGATACTACAACAGACGAGACAGACGAGTTACAGGCAGAGGACTGACAAATGCGCTCACTCTGGAAAGGACATATCCGGTTCTCGATGGTGACCATCCCCATCCGTTTGTACAACGCCGTAGACTCCGGATCGAGTATCAGCTTCAATCAACTGCACAAACAGGACAACGGTCGTGTGCGCTACGAGAAGGTCTGCCGCAGTTGTTCAGAGACCCTCGGAGGCTCGGACATTGTCAAAGGGTATGAGTACGGGCCGGACGAGTACGTCATCATCGACGATGACGATTTCGACAAGGTGAAAACCAAGAGTTCAAAGATCATCGAGATCGAGGGCTTCGTCAGCACCGACGAGGTCGACGTCAGCATGTACGACACGCCGTATTTCGCCGGCCCGGATGGCGATGTCGCCGTCAAAGTATATGCCCTGCTGGCCAAGGCCCTGTCCGAGAGTGGCAAACTTGGCGTCGGCAAGGTCGTGCTGCGTGATCGCGAGGACATGGTCCTCATCGGTTGTCAGGATCACGGCCTGGTGCTCTACAAGGTGCGCTACCCACAGTTCTTGCGCAGTATGAAGGACGTACCAGGGCTCGCCGAAGCCGACGTGATCGCCGAGGAACTGAAACTGGCGCAGACCCTGGTGGACTCGATGTCAAAGCCGCTGCGCGATATTGAGATCAAGGATACCTACCACGCTGCGGTGAAGGACATGATCCAGGCGAAGGTGGAAGGCAAGGAAGTGGTTATGGCAGCCGATGACGAAGTGAAGCCTGTCGTCGACATCATGACGGCATTGCGCCAGAGCATCGAGGCCGCCAAGGGTGATGTGAAGCCGATGGAGCGGGCAGCAGCCGCTGTTGCAGACACGACGGATGCCACAGACGATGCCCCTGCCGCCAAAGCAAAAAAACCGAAGACAGCCGCCAAGAAGAAGCCAAAAGCCAAGACCAAGGCGGCCTGAGAGACGTATGGCCAGGATCCTCCAGTTCCCAGGATATGAAGACGGGCCTGCTGCCTCTGCTGCGGCAGATACGGCACAGACAGATTCCGGCACTGTGCACGAAGACAACGAAGTGCAACGGTCGTCGTCGGCGCAACGCAAGCCACCCAAGTTCGGCTTTACGCGTGTACGCCGTACGCGCAGCAGCGTCGCGATCGATCAGTTGGACCTGTTTGTTGCAGACACCGCCGCCTCGGTATCACCAGAGAGCGCCAGGATGCTCGCCTTCCCCGGGGCGACGAGCTCCTTCGAATCGGCCCTGGCCGATGATGAATCCGGCAATGAACTGGCGGCCCGCGCCGGTTATCTGGCAGCCATCGAACGAAGGGATTGCACGAGTGATGCCTACTGCAACCTGGGCATCCTCGAGTATGTGGCGGGCAATGCGGACAGCGCCTTTCACTGCTTCCGCCAGGCCCTCAAGCACGACCAACGGCACTGGGAGTCGCATTACAATCTGGGGAATCTGTATTTCGACAACGGCCAGCATGACCCGGCGCGAGTGCACTATGAGGTCGCCGCCGAAATCGAAACGGACTTCCGCAACGTGCACTTCAATCTGGGTTTGGTGCTGGCCCTCGAAGGGGAGTACGCCCCGGCTGTGGCGGCTCTGGAGCGCTTCCGCGATCTGGCACCGGCGGAAGAAGCGAAAGCAGCGGAAGAATTGCTCGACACCTTGCGGGCCTCCCAGGCCCATGCGGAAGCGCGCCGATCACCGGACCGAAGGCCGATCATCTGACTGAGGCGCGGCAGCCGTTGCGCGCTTGAGCCGCAGTCAGTGCGGGTCGAGACTGCCGCCGCAGTACTTGCAGAAGCGGGCATCGGTGTCATGCCCTTCGCGCACGCAATGCTCACAGTGGCGGGTCGTAACCTGACCCTTGCGGCGTACCGAGATCGCCGAAGCAACGATCCCCGTGGGCACAGCGATGATTGCGTAGCCCACAATCATCACCAGCGACGCCAGCATTTTGCCCGGTACCGTCATGGGGGCGATATCGCCGTAGCCGACGGTGGTCATGGTGACGATCGCCCAATAGATGCTCTGCGGGATGCTGGTCAAGCCCGCCGCCTCTCCTTCGATGAGGTACATGAGGGCCCCAACGATGAGTTGGATCGTCAGCACGACGCCGAGAAACACGAGAATCTTCCGCGCGCTGCCCTTGAGGGAGCTGGCGAGCATACCCGCTTCACCGACGTAGCGGGCCAGCTTGAGGACCCGAAAGATGCGCAGCAGGCGCAGCGCCCGGATGACCAGCAGGGAGTGTGTGCCGGCAATGAAGAAGCTCAGGAACGTCGGCAGCAGGGCCAGCATAGCGCATGGACCGTCTGGCGGACAGCAGGCGCAGGAAGTACTCGATGGTGAACAACCCCGTCAGGATCCACTCGATCGTACGCAGCAGGCCGCCGTACTCGACCTGAATGTCGTGCACGCTGTTGAGCATGACGGCGGTGACGCTGATGACAATCGCCCAGAGCAGAGCTACGTCGAACAGCCTGCCCCCTGGGGTGTCGGCTTCGAAGATGATCCGGTAGAGGTCGCGTCGCCAGGAGCTGCGGCGCCGGCGATCGGCGCTGGTTGGGTGAGATGTTATGGGCGAAAGATAGCCCCGTCGCCGCCATTTCGCCCTGCAACCCGCCTCATGATCTGTCAGCGTCTCAGGACTGCAGGTTCCGCAGGGCCAGCTCGTACTCGCCAAGGATGTTGGTGTAGACGTCTTCGCTCATGAAGCCCGTGACCCGCAGGGCGAGGCTGTTGCGATGACGTCCGGCGGCCAGGTAAAGGCGCCGTGAACTGTCACGCGGCGGCCGGAAGAAGGCTTCCTCGTGGGGCGAAGCGAAGGCGAGGCGGGTCTTTTTGCCGCTGCCATCGTGGCCGAAGAGGACCACGACGTGAGGCGAGAAGTTGTCCTCTGTGTGCCAGAGAGAACCGCCCTCGAAGCCGTCCACATCCAGTTGCCGGCCGCCGAACTCGAGGTGACCGCTGAGCGCCACGTAGGCACGACGCGGCGCGATGACCTCAACCTGCGCGTTGCACAGCGCCACGATATAGCGCAGGTAGAGTCCCGCCTGGGCGTGCCCCGCCAGGCGACTGACGATATCCGGCAGGGAGCGGGCATTGAAGCCTTCCGCCTGCGTGATACAGTACTCGGCCAGAGCCACAGGCAGGACCTTGTGCATGTCGCCGTCGCCGAGGATTTCGGCCTGCACATGATCGCCGCGAAAGCGGATCGACGTGCGTGCATCATCTGCACTGCGGTAGAACTCGCCCCGGAACGTCGTCTTTGCCGGTTCGCCGGGATACTCCACGATCTGCACGAGGGCCGGTTTGGTGGCGATGCGTATCACGTCGGAATGGAACAGCAGAATCTTTGTCAGTGATGGCAGGAACTGCTGAATCTCGGGGATGTTCCACAACAACCGGGCACCGGCCATCTCGTGGCTTTCCCCCGGGCTTGCTTCCGGCGACCACAGACCACAATCGTGCATGAAGCCGCCGAGGAAAATCTCGGCAAGATCCTTCTGTAACAGTCGCAGGCGGCCCTGGGCCCGGTCGTCATCACCACCTGGCCAGGCGCCATCATCCGGCTCGCCGCCGCCCTTGAGCAACACCTGCGAGGCAATTTCGGTGGCGAAGACGGCGACACCAAGGCCGTGCTGCACCGTGCGCGTTGCCAGATCGTGGCGCGAGATCAGATCCATGATCAGCGTATTGCCCACGAGATACTCATCGATGGCACCACGTACGGCCGAATGGAACTGCCGAATGTGGTCGTCTAGGACGCTGAGATTTTCCTGCACCTGCTGATTGCGCAACGCCTTGGGTGAGAAAGCACCGTCACCAACGATCCGATATACTTCGGCCGCCTGCCGGGTAACGTTGTCCGCCTTGGTCACGACTTCCCGGGAGACATTCTGGGCCCGCTGATGCCGGCTCCCGGCGGACTCGGCCGGCTCGGTGGGAGCCGCGTCGGGCCCGCGGGGGGCTCGGCCCGCGTGGGCGATGATGACATCGACATAGGTAGGGCGTGTGCCCGAAGCAGGGTTGCGTTGCTCGAACCAGATGAGATGGCGCTCGGTCAGCCGCTGATTGGCAGCGATGAACGTGGACCCACCCGGGCCTGGCACATCGCCGGCAACACGCACAACCACGCCACTTCCGCTCCTGCTGGCTTCCAACAGAATGGCGCGCAGATCTCGCGTACTCATGCTTATGGGGGGTGAGTTCACCTGATCATCCCGTATCCCGTTGTGATTGCACCGGGATGAAAGAGAGCAAGAACCGTTCGTTCGAGCAACACATGGGATCCTGTGAGCAGGATCCCCCCGGGAACGTAGGCTGGTGGCGACCAGACTCCTGTGACTCAGGACACGTCCGGCGACGTTTGCCGCATGTGGGATCTGCCCTCATCATTGTCTGACACGAAAGGAGACTCATGCCTGCCCTCGATGGCATACGCGTACTC
This sequence comes from bacterium, assembly GCA_027593305.1. Lineage (GTDB taxonomy): Bacteria > Latescibacterota > UBA2968 > UBA8231 > UBA8231 > UBA8231. The sequence goes on along the minus strand of JAQCJA010000158.1, from coordinate 1,063 downwards.
GATTTCAGCCAGGTCATCTTCGGGCCTGCAGCCACCCAGGTGCTGGCCGACCACGGCGCTGATGTCATCAAGGTGGAACGCCCCCCGGCCGGTGATCTGGCACGCGCCTTCGGCCCCTGGAAAGGTGACCTGTCGATGCCCTTTGCCAGCCTGAACAGGGGCAAGCGCAGTGTCGCCATCGATCTGAAGGGCGCCGATGGCATCGCCGTTGTGCAGCGACTGCTCCAGGATGCGGATGTCCTCGTTCACAACTTTCGTTCTTCGGCGGTGATGACGCGGCTGGGACTGGGGTACGAGGACCTGGCGGCAACACATCCTCGTCTGATATACGCCGCCGGCTTCGGCTATGGTTCCCACGGACCCTACGTCGAACGTGGCAAGGCGGGACACGAGTCGATGGCCCAGGCCCTCAGCGGTCTGGCGGAGCGCTTTCGCGGTCCGGCGGGAACACCGCAACGGCTGCCCTTCACCCTGTCGGACATCACCGCCGGTATGCAGCTGGCGCAGGGCATTCTGCTGGCTCTCTTTGCCCGCCAACGCACGGGTCGAGGGCAACAGGTGGAAACGGCGCTGCTCGACGGTGTCATGGCGCTGCAGGCCTGGGAGTCGGCAGCGATCCTCAACGTGGGTGAGGACGTCGACCATGGTGCGGGTGGAGCGACGGACCCGCGTGGCAACCCACTGGATGGCGCCGTGTTCCGTACAGCGGACGGGGATCTGATGGTGACGGCCCTGTTTCGCCCCGTGCCCCGGTTGCTGGCAGATCTCGCCGCTGCACTGGCGCTGCCGGAACTGGCTCACGACCCGCGGTTTGCCGATCTCGATGGCCTGCGCACGCATCGCGCCGATCTGCGGGCGCTCCTGGAGCCGGTTCTGGTCGGGCGCACAAATGCTGAATGGATCGATCGACTGGAAGCGCACGACATCCTCGTCGCTCCAGTGCGCACAACAGCGGAAGCGTTACGCGATCCGCAACTGGAAGCCAATGGCCTGCTCGTCACGGCGGGCGCCGTGGCGGGTGAGCCGTTGCGTTTTGTCGGCTCTCCTCTGCGCCTCAGTGACA
>JAQCJA010000157.1 GCA_027593305.1 bacterium | reverse complement strand
GACGATGTTCGCAAATACCCCTGGGGCCAGGACAAACCCAATGCCGACGGCATCTGGTGGGCCAACTATCATCCGCAAGCCGGTGCCCACGTAGATGGCCACCGAGCTACTGCACCCGTGGGTTCATACCCCGACGGGGTCAGTCCATTTGGCGTGATGGACATGGCGGGCAACGCCGAGGAATGGGTGCAGGACTGGTATTCGGTCAACTACTATCGACTCACCGAGGGGGCCGAAAACCCGCCGGGGCCGCTGAATGGTGACAGGAAGGTCATCAAGGGTGGTTCCTACGAGGCACCTGAGCACCAGATTCGTATCGCCATGCGGCTCTATGGCCGACCGTACGACAAAGGCCCGCGCCTCGGTATCCGCTGTGCCATGGCGCCCTGATCGCAGGACCTGACCCGTTCCCCGACCCGCCTCGGTTCCAAAGACAAAGGGCAGGCACACCACATTCGGCGTGCCTGCCCTTTGTCTCTGTGCTGTGCGCATGGTCTATCTGGCACGAACCGACTTTTCGAAGGCCTGCCGGATACGGCGTGTCACAGGCCCCGGAGCACCATCACCGATCTGCGTCTCGTCGATGCGGATCACCGGCATCGCCTCGGTTGTGGTGCCCGCCAGAAAGACCTCGTCTGCCGACCGATAGGCAGCAACGCTGGAAAACTCCTCGCGCAACTCAATACCAAGCTCCCTGATGAGATCTATGAGAACGCCGCGGGTGATCGACGGCAGGATATGCGGTCCCGGTGGGGATGTGAACACGACCCCGCCATCAACCCGAAAGGAACTTGTGGACGAGCCCTCCGTGACACGCTGCTGATCATCAACCAGCAATGCTTCGTAAGCCCCCGCCTCGTGGGCCAGTTGCTTGGCAAGGATATTGGGCAACAGCGCGATCGACTTGATGTCGCAGCGCTTCCAGCGAAGATCGGGTGTGGTCACAACCGACACACCCTTCTGGTGCAGCGTCGCATCCGGCCGGTGCAACTGTTTCACAGTCATGACAACTGTCGGTTGCAGCGGCAGCCGGGGAAACTCGTGGTGCCAGGGCGCTACGCCCCGGGTGATCTGGATATAGACGAGGGCCTCAGCAAAGCCACCACGCCGAATTCCTTCCGTGACAATCGCAGGTATGCCGGTGACATCATAAGGAATGCGGAGTTCCTGCAGGGAGCTCTGCAGGCGATCCATGTGCGCCTCCATGGCGTACGGGCGCCCACCGTACGTGGAGACGACCTCATAGACGCCGTCAGCGAACTGAAAGCCGCGGTCATCGATGGAGACAACCGCCCGGTCGATGGGTAGGAACACGCCGTTCACATAAGCGACCTCGGTGCCCGCAGCAGACTCGGAGCCAGTCTCGTCGTTCGTGTCTGCCCCCATCAGCCCAGAGCCCCCTGTGACAACCACAGCGCGCGGTAGTACTTCATCAGCCGTACGGCGTCGGAACTCTGCGGAATTTCGGCGAGCGTGAAGCCGTCGTAGCCGGATTGGTTGAGCAACTCGAACAGCCGCGGCCAGGGATAGTCACTCCAGAGTTCGGTGATGTGCACGAGGCGAATGTCCCTTTCCAGCAGCTTGTAGTTGGCATCGATGGATCCCGACGCATCGAGATCCTGCATGTTCGAGTTCCAGCAGGCAAAGACGTTGTCAGAGTCGGCGTGGTCGAGAATTGTGCGAATATGTGCTGGCTCACAGGTCACGCGACCATGGACTTCCAGGCGGATCTCGACCCCCAGATTCCGTGCGAACGCACCACACTCCCGCAGGCTGGCACCGATTTGTGCCAGTGTCCGTTCGATCGGTACACCTTCGTCCGTGTGCGTCTTGTTCGGCCGCACCTTCACCCCCGGGCAGCCCACGTCAGCAGCCAACTGCACGTAGGCAAGCGTGCCGTCGATATGGGCACGCAGTTCGGCGGGGTCGAGGGCATCGTACTCGAAGGCCGAACCCAGCCCTGCCAGGGCCACAGGGGAGTCGGCGAACCGTGCCCTCACAGCCTGCCGTGCAGCTGGCGACAGGGAAACCTCGATCCCATGGGCATGTGTCGTGCGACACTCCACGCCGTCAAATCCAGCCTCGGTGCAATTGGCAATGATGGTCTCGACATCCCAGTCCCTGGCCAGTTGATAGGTGACCAACCCCAGTTTAGCTGCCATCGACTCCTCTCCTATATGCTTTCACGCCCCGGCCTCCCAGATTTCCGTGCGGAACAGGGCCTGCTGCTGATCCAGGTACTGCGATTTGCTGAGCCTGGGTCGGCTGTCGGCCTGCACCCGCCGCGCCATGGTGGCATTGTTGTGCAACAGATCGACAGCCATCATCGCCAGAGCCTTTGCCGGCGCCAGGTAACCCGCACCGGGGTCGGCGATGTGCCAGTCCTTGCCATGGATCGTTCCCGCCGCCCCGGTCATCACCGGATGTAGTACCGGCATCAGTTGACTCAGATCCCCGGCATCAGTGGAACCACCCGAATGCGGGAACTCGCGGTAGGTTCCCGCGCCAAAGAGCTGCTCGGCATGGTCCTTGAACAACGCGGCCAGATGGGGGTCATTGAGCAGAGGAAGATACCCGGGCACCGTGTTGATCTCCACTGTGCAGCCACACGCCATGGCTGCCCCCTTCAGGCTGCGATCCACCTTCGCCGCCGCATCGAGCATGGCCTCGGCGGTGCGGGCCCGGACATACGTCTCCATGCGCACCTCGGCAGGGACAATGTTGACGATGTCCCCGCCCCTGGTAATGATGGGATGGACACGCACGCAATCGTGATCGCGGAAGGTCTCCCGTTGTGCATGAATCGCCTGCAGGGCGAGGCTGGCGGCATTCAGCGCATTGACACCTTGTTCGGGTGCCACACCCGCGTGCGCCGCCTTGCCGCGGAAACAGACCGTCTTGGCCAGAAAGCCGTTGGACGAGGCGGATACGCCCGCCTCACCATCCATGGAATCCATGCTGCCGGAGTGGATCATCACCGCCATGTCGACATCGTCGAAGACACCCAGCTGCAACAGTTCGGGTTTGCCCGCCAGGAATGTGGTGCGTCCTTCGCGAACCAGACGCAGACGGTAATCGATCTCCACGTACTCCTCTGCCGGCACGGCGATGAAGACGACCCTGCCCGCAAGCTCATCGGTGATGCCCGCATCCGTCAGGCCCAGGGCCGCACCCATGAGCCCGGCAATCTGCGCGTTGTGACCACAGGCGTGAGCGGCCCCTGTGAGCGCGTCACAACGAGGGTGGTCGGGCACAATGAGGGCATCCATCTCACCCATCAGGGCGATGGTCGGCCCCGGTCGGCCGCTGTCCAGAACCGCACGGATTCCGGTAAGAGCCAGCCCATCTTCCATGGGCAGACCGGCTTCGGCGAACACGCTCTTCACACGTGCCGCCGTCTTCACCTCTTTGAACCCGAGTTCGGGCTCATCCATGATCGCTTCACCAAGCCCGATGATGCGCTCACGATGCCGCTCCACCGCATCACAGACAGCCTGCTTCACAGACGCGTTGTCACGCATGGGGCCCCCTGTCATGTGGGTAGTACGCCAATGGGCTCGCCGCGTCGATGATTGAGGGCATCGACCATCATGCGCACCACATCGTATTCGGGGTGGAAGCTGATATCTCGCCGCGCCTTGTCCAGATCAAACTCATAGAACGTCGGTATACCGCCGGGTCGGGCCTCGATAAAGGGGATCTGCAACAATTCACTGAGGCGATAGATCGCCTCATCCCAGTTGAAAGCTGCAGGTCCTGCGAGTTGATAGGTCTGACCAAAGGCTCGCTCCTTGCCCAGCGCACACAGACACCCGTGCACGATATCCCTGACATCGGCGACATGTTTCCTGAAGGGGCGCCCAGCATCGTCCTGCAGCAGCACGAGCCGCTCCTGCCCATCCCAGAGCGCCTCCAGAACAGGGCTCTGCTTGCGCATGTGGCTCAGGTAGAACTGCGGAAAATCGAGAATCTCGCCAGCCCCCAGAACTATGGCGAAACGCAGAATCGTCACCGGCAGCCCATAGGTCCGTGCGTAGCCCTCACAGAGTTCCTCACCGGCGGCCTTCGACAGAGCGTACCAGCCACGCGGTTCACGTGGCGTCTTTTCGGTGATCGGCGCCTTCATCCCTCCCGGAACGTACTTGTCATACAGAGCATCACTGCTGGCAAACACAAGGTGTTCAACACCGGCGCGGCGGCAGGCTTCCAGCATGTGATACGTGCCGCGAAGATTGATGTCGAAGTAGTCGTCTTCGGAGAACGGCCCACCCCCCTGAAAGGCCGCTCCCAGATGATACACAGCCTCCATGCCCGCAACCGCAGCATCAACATCGTCACGCGACGTCAGTGTGCCATCGACGAGTTCGACCCCGAGCCCGGCGAGCTTCTCGGTACGGCGGTCACGATCCCACACCAGGCCACGAACCGTGTGTCCACGATGAATGAGCTGTGCCGCGAGATTGGCCCCGATACGCCCGGTGATCCCTGTGACCAGTATCTGCAAGGCTAGTACACAATCACGCAGGCGTTTGCTCCGTCAGATACTGCTCCACTTCCTGGATATCTACCACATCCGCAAACTTGGCGTCGAAACGCCCCGTCAGACGCACACTTCCCCCCGTTTTCTCAGATAGCCTTCTACTACCTGGATATCTACCACATCCGCAAACTTGGCGTCGATGTCAAACAGGTTGTACTCGTGCGCCGCCGGCGCGCGGTCCTGCACGCACTGACGCGGTACGATTGTGTGCAACCGATACGCGCGGGAATCGGTGGCTGAGGCGCGCACGCATGCACTTGTCGAACAGCCGGTGACAATCAGGGTGTCCACCTTCTGCTGGATAAGGTAGGCCGCCAGGTGCGTGCCGAAGAAGGCGGAAGCCGTTTCCTTTTCGATGACGAGTTCCCCCGGTGCAGGTGTGAGGCGAGCGTCGATTTCACACGCGTGCTGATCCCAGCATCGGTACTGGCCCGTCTCGCGGGCGTGCATGGGATCCTCTTCCCCCGCTCGGAAAGGTGACGTGGTGTAGACAACCGGGACACGATTTGCCCGGCACAGGGGCAGCAGGCGCTGAATTCCGGCCACGGCCTCGTCCAGTCTCAGGGAACCGGTGGCATACGCCGGATCCGTCCAGCCGTACGCCATATCGATGACGAGCAGCGCCGGCCGTTGACCGAAACCGAATGTTGGCTCGAAGATCCCCTTGTCAGAATAGTACCGGCGGACGGCATCGATCGCTTCCAGAGCCGCCGCGACACCCTCGTCATCGATGCTCATACTGACTCCTTCCCAGACACCTGATCCACGGGATTGACGACAACAGAGGCGACGTTGGACAGGTGACCGCTGATGCGCCGCACGTAGCGGGAGGCGACGGCGTAGACAACCGCCTCGCCTCCACCACGGTCAGACTCAATGGCCTGTTTCAGTATCAGATCTGTGAGATCCTTGATCTCTCTGTGACCACGCATCACCTGTCGAGCCGCACCTGTATCACTGTCGCGCAGCGCTTTGAGGGTTGCACCAAACCCGGGTTCGACCATGGCATACAGTTTTCGGCAGTGCTCCCCGAGCGGACCACCAGCGTCGGTTGGGACCCACGGGCTCAGTTCCACCAGGCTCTTGGCATAGTCGCCGATGCGTTCCGCGTCATGCACGATGCTGAGCAGGGCGACACTGGTGGAAAGGTCTCGTTGTGGGTCTACGATCAGATGCTGAAAGACCATGCGGCGAACGACACGTTCGCTCACGTTGAGATCCGCATCCTGGGGCAACCCGCCATCGGGTGCCTGACCGGTCAACAGGGCTGCACACGAAGCCTCAAACATGGCATGACCCTGCTCCAGCATGCGCAGAACTTCGCTGACCGCGTCGTGCACGAGAGTATGCTTCGATCCTTCCAGCAGTTCGCGAAACATGTCAGCCTATCTCCATACCAGGATGAGGGCCAGGGGAATGACGTAGAACACGCCGATCACGTAGACGAGTGCGTAGGCACGGTTGCGACTCGTCAGTACTGCCAACGCCCGGGCCATGCGCAGTGGAATCTGCCGCACAATGCGCAGCGGGTAAATGATGACGGTACCCGTCAGATTGAAAAAGAAGTGGGCGAAGGCGACGGTCACCGCTGCCAGATTGCCTGTCGCCAGCGAGGCGAGCATGGCCGTCACCGTCGTGCCGACATTGGCGCCCAGCGTGAAGGGGAAGACAGCTTCGAGAGTCAGAATGCCGGCACCAACAAGGGGGACCACCATCGAGGTCGAGATCGAACTGCTCTGCACGAGCACCGTGATGACGACACCGAAGCCCATCGCCACCAGGGGCGAACCGAAGAGGTATCGGTTCAACAACCGACCGGACCGTTGCACGACGATCCCCTTGGCCAGATCGACAAGGAATTTCAGCGCCCCGTACATCAGTACCAGGGCAAGGATGACGCCAAGCGTCGGATTCTTGCCAAGCAGTTCCAGCGCCAGGTCGACGGCGGGCTGCGTCAGCGCCTTCAACGGGCTGCTGAAGGCCATGCCGCCGACGCCGGAGAAGACCTCGGTGGCCAGCGTCGCAAGCCACTGCAGGTAACCGGTCGCCATCTCCAGGGGCAGCAGCACCAGCACACTGCAGAGATTGAAGAAGTCGTGAACTGGCGCACCTGCCAGAGCCCGACGAAACTCCTCAGGTCGAGTGATATGTCCCATCGACACGAGAGTATTGGTCACGCTCGTGCCGATGTTCGCTCCCATGATCACCGGTATGGCGCCTTCAATCGTCAGGGCGCCGGCGGCGACCAGACCGACCACAATTGAAGTCGTTGTCGACGAACTCTGCGCCAGAGTCGTCGCCAGAATGCCTGCCACGAGTCCCACCAATGGATTCGACGTCATCTCGATCAACTCGTGGGCCAGGCCCTTGCCAAAGAGCTTGAAGGACGACCCCAGAAGACCAATACTGACGAGGAATGCGTAGAGGACCAGAGCCAGCAACACCCCCTGCAGCCAGATCTTCCACGGAGGATCGTCCTGGTTCTCGTCGGCGAGCATCGATGGAATTTCCGCCTGCATCATCTGCATCTCCCTGGCGTCACCGGCGACTTCCACCCCTGCCCGAACACGGACACGGACACGGACAGGACCTTGCGTCTGCGCCGACTCGTTGGCCGCCAGCGATACCCCCGGTGCCAATCACCACGATGAATACAGGACCAGGCGCAGGAGCAGCCATCAGGCCCCCGCGATTCGTGGCATGGGCAGGGGCTCCTTGGCCATTTCAGCAAACAACATGCGCCGCGTCAGATCTGCCTTCAAGGTGGCAAATCGGGTATCGTTCCACAGATTCATCGTTTCCCCAGGATCACTGTGCAGATCAAAGAGTTCGCCGTACTCCTGCTGGTAATACACGGTCAGTTTGTAGCGCTCGTCCACGTACGTCTTGACGTGAATCGTTGTCGGCTCGTGACGGTTCTCGATGATGACATGATCACGCACTGCGTCGCCCCCTTGCCAGGTGCCGAGTTGACTGAGGCCCGACATACGACCTGGCACGGGCACACCTGCTGCGGCAAGAAATGTCGGGGCCAGATCCACGAGAGAAACAAGAGCATCTGAGGCAACCCCTGCGGCGACCCGCCCCGGCCAGCGCACGATGAATGGCAGCCTCACCAGGTCCTCGTAGTGAAATGGGCCCTTGGCACACAGGCCATGCTGGCCGAACAGATGGCCGTGATCCGTGGTAAAGATGACCAGTGTACTCTCCGCCAGACCAAGATCATCCAGTCGGTCCACAATGTGCCCGATGTACTTGTCCATCAGGCTCACCATCTCGTCGGAATCCCGCAGATGGGACTGCATGCCATGGATAACGAAGCCACTTTCACGCCAGGCCGAAAAGTCAGGCCGCCCCTGTTGCGTCATGGCAAAATGGGGCGGGTTGCGCTCGTGCTCCCCAGGCGTCAGGCCAGGTACCGAGATGGACCCTGGCTCGTACATCGTATCCCAGGGCTCGGGCGCAAGGTATGGGGGGTGCGGATCGAAGAAACTCGACCAGAGAAGGAATGGTTCGCCCGTTTCGGCGTAGCCCTCCAGTTGCCGCGCACTCTCCTGAGCAATCCAGTTGTCATAGTGGAACGCCTCAGGGATCTCCCAGCGGTGTTTCTGCGTCGTGTTGGTTCCCGTTGGCGGTTGGAAGGCGGAACGCCAGTCGCTGTAGCCCTGCTCCTCCATCCAGATGGCGTAGTGCTGACCCACGTGCGCCTCGTCCGCATGGTTGCGCGCCAGGCGGACCGTGTCGAAGCCATAGAATGGTCCGTCGAAGCGACGCCAGAAGTCGAGATCCTGCAGCACCGGGTAGGCTTCGAGGGAAGAGAACGCCTCGGTGCTGGCCAGCGGCTGAAAATGGGCCTTGCCGACGAGGGCCGTACGGTAGCCGGCGGCCCGCAGATCATCACCCACGGTGGGCTGGCTCTCGAGAAGCTTGGTGCCCAGGCTCCAGGCCCCGTGCTGGCTCGGGTAGCGGCCGGTGATAATGGAGGCCCGCGTCGGCGTACAGGTCGGATTCGGACAGTAGGCGCGATCGAGGCGAGTTCCCGCCGCTGCCAGGCGGTCCAGATTCGGTGTCCGGATCTGCGGGTTGATGCACCCCAGCGTGGAATAGTGCTGCTGATCTGACGTGATCAGCAGAATGTTCGGGCGATCCTTCATGCAACCTTCCTTCCCTCTGTCACTGCGTCAGCAGCGCCAGCACACCGCCAACGGCGACCAACCCGATTGCCAGACGCCGATACATGCCGGCGTCGACGCGCCCCTTGAGCCACATGCCGACAACATAGCCGCTCGCGATACCGGGAAGCGCCCGCAGTGACAATCCCAGTGTCTCTCCGGAGAGCAGACCAACATTGCCGAAAGCGGCAGAAATCAGCGCATGCAGGATGAAGAAATAACACAGCAACGTGGCGCGGAAGCCTTCGTGGGACCAGCGCTGCCTCAGCCCCAGCAGGACCACGGGTGGCCCGGAGAGACCGCTGGCGCCACCGAGAATGCCGCTGAGGAGACCGGCGCCGAAAAGGGCCCGTCTGTCGCAGGTCAGGGGCGCACCTGGACGGACCAGCATGGCGACGACGGCCAGCAGTGTGATCGCACCAATGACGCCACGCATGGTGTCGGCTGACAGC
>JAQCJA010000156.1 GCA_027593305.1 bacterium | reverse complement strand
CGTAGCCAAACCAGACGTTGCGGAAAATGATACGCCCCTGCACGTCGACAAGGGGCCTGGCATGGGCCGAGTGAAAGGGCTCGGGTCGGGCATCCAGGACCTGGAAAATCCGCTCCGCGCCGGCAAAGGCGCGAGTCAGGAAATTGTTGATGTTGGAGAAGAACTGCAACGGCCCGTACAACATCCAGATGTAGGAGATGAAGGCCATGAGCTGGCCCATCGTCAGCTCTTCATCGAGAATCGCGCGGCCACCAAAGTACCATGTCAGGAACAGTCCGAAGGACATGATGAAATTGAGCACGGCGGAGAAGATGAACCACGAACGTTCGGCGGTGACCGAGATATCCCGCAGTTCGTCATTGCCGCGGGTGAAGCGGCGCAGTTCGCGCGGTTCCTGAGCGAAGGCCTTGACCACGCGGATCCCATGAATGGACTCATTCAGATGCACGTTGAACTGCGACCATTTGCTATGCCACTGCGTCCACAGCCGACGCAATGTGCCAAACTTCTTTAGTCCACCGATGACGATGAATGGCACGGGAAACAGCACGAAAAGTGTCAGCTCCCAACTCATGTACAGCAGGATACCGAGGACCCCGACGAGCATGAGGAAATTGCTCAACACGAAGGGCAGACCGAAGAGCAGAAACATCTCCAGGCGATCTGCGTCCTGCGTGAAACGGGAGATCAGGCCGCCCACCTTGCGCTTGTCGAAGAAGCGCACGGGCAGCAACTGCATCGCCCCGTACAGCTGGGCCCGGATATTCTGTGCCGTGCGCCCTGCCAGATCGGCGCGCAACAGGCCATCGGCGATATCGAAGAGCCAGCGGACCACGGTCAGCCCTGCCAGCGCGCCGACCAGCAGAACGAGGGTCTCCAGCGCGCCGTCCTTCGGTCCCTTGAGCGTGTCAACGACGTAGCGCACGAGCTGCGGCGGCAACAGTCCCAGGGCGCTCATGATGAGGGACACTGCCATGAAGGCCAGAACCTTGCCTTTCTGCGGTTCCAGGAACATGGCGATGCGCTTGATGGTATCGCGGCGGCGGATACAGAAAGGACAGGTGCCGTCGCGCTCCGGCAGCAGTCTGCGGCACTTGTGGCAACGGGTCCGCTCCAGTTGTGTGGGCAGTCCCGGCTGTTCTCCCTTGGCCAGGTTGCGGATCGCTTCAGCCGCCTCACCGAACGTCGCTGCCAGAGAGCGCGAGTAGAACACAACCTGCTGACTCGTTTGGTCCTTACGCTCAATCTCCAGCTGCCCGGCACCGACGGGATCCAGAGTGCGCACTTCCCCGATCTCATGCAGAGGGGTCTCGACGACGTGATCCTCGCCCCCGTCGCCCGCGCACGTCACCAGCAACAGGCGTTGGCCGGTTACCAGCAACCAGCGTTCGCCAAAACGCGTGGCATCCACCATATCCGTCGCCATGCGGATATGGACGTGTTCGTCAGCGCCAAGACGCCCGCCCAGGGCTGCAGCCAGCGCCGGGGACTCGGCCTCGGTGAATTCGGGCGCCGCCTGCATATCCTGACTCATGCGCGATGTTCTCCGTGCACGATCGCCCTACTCCTGCACCGCGATGATTTCGGACACCGCCTGCTGCAGCCGCACCAGTTCGGCGAAGTGCCCATTGGCTGCCATCAACTCCTGATGGGTGCCCACCTCAACGATCCGACCACGATCGAGCACCACGAGGCGACTCGCATTGCGCAACGTCGACAGGCGGTGGGCGATCGCAAAGGTCGTACGCCCCGCCACGAGCCGACCAAGGGACTCCTGGATCTGCTTCTCCGTTTCCACGTCGACGGAAGAGGTCGCTTCATCGAGCACGAGGACCCGCGGGTCGTGCAGGATCGAACGGGCAATGGCGATCCGCTGGCGCTCACCACCCGACAGGCCGGCACCCCGTTCCCCCACCTTGGTATCGTAGCCATCCCCCTTGGCCATGATGAAGTGATGGGCATTGGCGGCTCGCGCCGCGTCCATAATGGCCTCGAGTCTGGCCTCCGGATTGCCGTAGGCGATATTGTCAGCAATGGTGCCTGAGAACAGGATCGGGTCCTGTGGCACGATGCCGATCTGCCGTCGCAGATCGCTGAGCCGGATCTGCCGGATGTCGGTGCCATCGATCGAGATGCCACCGTGATCGACATCGTAGAAGCGGCACACGAGGTTCACTGTGGTGGTCTTGCCAACTCCGGACTTGCCCACGAGTCCGATCATCTCCCCGGGCTCGACCTCGAGCTCGATGTCGTGCAGTACCGGTTTCGACTTGTCGTAGCCGAAAGTGACACTGTCAAAGACAACGCGGCCCTCCATGCGCGGCATGCGCACGGCCTTGTCATCCTCGTAGGCCTCCGGCGTCGTATCGATCACCTCAAAGATGCGCTCGGCGCCGGCAAAGGCACGTGTCATCCACGAATTGACCTGGGCGAACCACTCCATGGGACCGTATACCAGATGCATGTAGGAGTAGAGTGCCAGCAATTCTCCCAGCGTCAGACGCTCGCCGAGGACCTCCTTGCCGCCGAAGTACCAGATGATGATCATGCCAGCGCCGGTGATCAGTGACATCGTCGACCACAGCAACCGCCAGTTGCGCGCCGTCCGGATGCTGATGACGGCCAGGCGGTCGTTGATCCTCTCAAAGGCTGCCCGTTCGCGCGACTCCTGGGCAAAAGCCTTGACGACGCGGATGCCGTGCAGGGACTCGTTGAGCCGGTTGCCCAGGTCCGACCAGCCCTGGCCGAACTTGTGGAAGATCCGGAGCATGTGCCGCCAGAACAGTGTGCTCCACAGGATCGTCAGCGGCATGGGTACGAGGATCAACAGCGTCACCTTCCATGAGATCGACAGCATGAATACGAGGATGCCGAGCATCATCATGCCGTTGATGAGCAGATACGGCAGTCCTTCGATGAGGAAGTCCTGCAGCATGCCGGAGTCACGCGTGACCCGTGAAATCAGACCACCCACCTGGCGCTTGTCGTAGAACTGCAGCGACAGCATCTCCAGCCGGGAGAGCAACTGCGTCCGGATATCGGCTGTAACCTGCGCACTGAGCCAGGTCACCACCCAACCCCGCGCCAGTTCCGCCAGCCAACTCCACACACGTACACCGACGAGGACCAGGACCAGCAGCCCCAGCAGCGTGAGGCGGTCCGCCTTGGAAGCGGCGACCTCCGCCGTTGGCACGAGCACATCGTCAACGAGTCTTCTGGTAATCTGTGGCGGCACCAGCTCGGCCGCCGTTGTCGCCACCGAGGCGACGGCCAGCACCATCGTGCGCCCCATGTACGGACGCATGTAGCTGACGATGCGTCCCAGCGTCGCAAAACGCCGCACACAGGCCGGACAGAGGCCGTTCTTTTCGGGCAGCAGCCGCTTGCACTTGTCGCAGCGGATGCGATCGAGGGTCGGGTTGATCAGGAAGGTCTCGCCCTTGCGCAGATGCTCGACGCCGCGGGCCACTTCGGAGAACTTCACCGACTGGGTGCCGGTGTAGGCCACATGGACCGTCGGCAGATCGCGGCGCTCCAGCGTCAACTGAGACCCGCCGACGAGCGCATCGGCGCGGACCGCCGTCAGATCGGCGATCGCCACGTCGACGACGGCACCCGCGCCCATGGGGATGACGAGCACCCGCTGCGGCGTGACGACGACCCACTGCGTCGAGTACCTGCGTGTGGCATCGAGATCGGCGAAGACGCGGATCAGGACGTCCTCGTCCGCTGGCAGATGCTCGGCCATACGTGCAAGTACCGATTCGGCGGCGGCGCCGGTCACCGGCTCCAACAGCCGTGGAGGACGCTGTTCGGAAACCTGCGTCATACGCGTGTCCAGCCCTCCGCTTCTGGCATGCAGCAGCGCGTCACGGGCGCTGGAAGGGCTTGAGGGCGCGGATGGCGACCACGTCGCGAGCGACCTCTGCCGCCGACGCCTCGAGCAGCGCCTCGCCCATCTGCGCTGTCGACGGCCGTGGGTCACCGACGCCGCCATGCCTGGTGCGCTGGTCGAAACGGTGATATCCCGACACCCCCGGAACCCGCATGCCCTCGCGTTCGCCGTCCGGATCGATGCGATCCGATTTCACCAGATCGGGCCGGATGGCGAGCATCATCGCCGTTTCCGTCTCACCGGCATGACCGGAGCCATCGGGCAGCGTGCGGATCTCATTGAGTTTGTCGTTGCCCGCCCAGGCCCAGCGCGAATAGAACTCAGCGTTCTCGTCCGGGTACTGTTCCATCAGGCGCTGCAGCAGCACCTGAATGCCGGCACCATTGCCGCCGTGACTGTTCTGAATCAGGATCTTGTGGAAACCATGGCGCACCATGCTGTCGACGATATCCCCCATCAGGTCCATATGCGTGGCCGAGACGGCGCTCACCGTACCGGGGTAGCGGCTATGGTGCTGCGAATACCCCAGCCATTGCACGGGCAACACGAGCACATCGTCGGGCACCTTTTCGTGCACGCGGCGAGCAACATCCTGGCCGATGTAACTGTCCGTCCATACGGGTAGATGCAGGCTGTGCTGCTCACACGAGGCCACCGGGATCAACACAACGATGTCGCGTGGCAAGGCGGCGATGTCTGGTGATGTCAGTTCCCACAACAGCATAACGGCTCTCCGTCCAACGTAAGAGGTTCAGATCAGTGTCATGACGTACCCGGTACCCAGCATGGTCAGCAGGCCCCCGCCGAGCCAGTAGGCGAAGGGGCGTGTGCCACTGGTGAAAGCCATGATCCATTTGGCGACGGCATTCGTCGTCACCGCCAGAAAAACAACCCACTCGGCGGAATCAGCTGCCAACGAACCCTCGGCGACTTTCGATGCCGCCGACAATGTAATGGCACTGGCGTCACCGAGCCCAGCCAGCAGGCTGGCAACAAAAATCCCCCGCTCGCCGAAGAGTGCTTCGCCGCCGCTGACGAGAAAGAAGATGACGACGAAGAACAGGCCGAACTGCAGCGCTGGCAGCAGCCGGAAAGGATTGCTCAACCCCAGCGCCATCTCCGGCGCCTGGCGCATGACACGGCGCCCAAGCCACCAGGCACCCGTCAGGCCGACAGATCCCATGACCAGCAGCGCCGGTGCCAGGCGCAGTGCCAAGCCGGGGTCAACGGCCCAGGCCAGAGCCAGCAGTCGTGGAAACTGCACCGCATTGGCCATGACGGCCACAACACCACAGACACGCGCCTGATCCGGGGTCGCCCTGGAGCGCTGCGCCAATGACATGGTGACGGCCGTCGTCGAGACGATGCCGCCGACGATGGCCGACCACTGCAGACCTCGTCCAGGCCCCAGCACGCGCATCGCCAGATACCCGCAGTAGCTCAGGCCCGAAACCAGCATCACCAGTTGCCAGATCCGGGTGGTGTTGAAGAATCCCCACGGTCCCAGATCCCGATCCGGCAGAATCGGGTAGACGACGAAGACCACGGCGAGAAACTTCAGGGTGTCATAGAACTCCCGCTCGCTCACCGACTCGAGTACGAAGCTGTGCAACTCGTGCTTCAGCGCCAGCACGATGGTGAGTACGATACCGGCACTCACCGCCGGCAGTTCATGATCGAAGGTCAGATATCCGAGCCAGAACACGAGAATCGCCGCAAACTGTGTCGTCAGCCCGAGCCGCAACTGGGACTTGCGCCAGTAACCGATCCCCAGCAGAGCCGCCACGGCAGCGAAGGTCACCGCTGTCAGCAGTGGGTCGTTGACGAGATGACAAACGGCCCCAACTAGGGCGGCGACGGCAAAAGTGCGAACGCCGGCTGAGCGGCGGCCATCCAGATCTGGCTCGCGGTAGCGCTCGATGCCGACGAGCATACCGATCGCCAGTGCCTCGCCAAAGGCGCGGAACACCTCCACATTGGCTGGCAGCGCTGCAACCATGCACCCACTCCCTTCCCTTAGGGTCTTGGTGGTAACACCTGGACCATACCCTTGGCCAGAGGACCAGCCTTTACCCCCACCACCGAAACATCCTCGCGCCCGATGGACCGGGTCAGATCCGCCAGCGGCGCGCAACGAAAAACCCGGGTGCCATGCCGTTGCAGGTCTGCCATCTCCCGCTGTGTATTGGCCGACACGGACACATCGAGGAAAACCAGCGCCAGTCCCTTGGTGCGTCGCACCCCGGACAGGCCGACAACGACGGCTCCCGACTGAGAGCCCACACCCATGAGGCGGGAGGCGCCCAGCGCCCCCGCCGCCGTCAGTTCTTCCATCGTCAGACGAAGGCGGGTTTCACTGGAGCACCGCCATTCTTGCTGGCCGATAGATTTGCAGCTTCCAGCACGCCAATGACGCGGGCTGCCGATTCAGCGGTGATCACCAGTTTCGCCCGTCCCTGCAGGTGTCGGCAGACGTTGGCATAGTAGGCATCCCAACTGGAGTCGGCGGGTTTGACCGTCGTCTGCATCTGGCGCCCGCTGAGCATCGATTTCACAAGAAATTCGTTGTTGGCCACAGCCTCGATGGAGCCCTGGTCCCCAAGAATGCGCCACTTTGGTCGGGAGGACAGGGCCATGTTGGAGATCATCAGGTTGGCAACGCAGCCCTTGCTGAACTTCAGGAAATACTCGGAGTGATCCTCATTGGTGTAAGCCTTGCCCCACGCCTTGTTCTTCACCTGATAGCCGCTGACCCAGTCGATCTCGTCGGTGACCAGATTGAGAATCCAATCGGTGAAGTGCGCCCCCCAATCGTAGATGGCCCCCCCAGAGATCGTCTTGTCCGCCCGCCACCAGTCGGGCGCCTTGCCATAACCACCAAAACCTGCCTCGATACGGAACACACGGCCGATGAGTTTCTCTTTCTGGATCAGATCGCGCAGCAACATGAAATCGCCGTCCCAGCGACGGTTATGGAATGTGGACAGCATGACCTGGCGACGCTTGGCCATGGCGATCATGCCCTTCACTTCCGCGGCGGTGATGGCCATGGGTTTCTCCACGACAACACCGACCTTGGCATCCAGACACTGAATGGCGAGTTTCGCGTGGGTATTGTGCGGCGTGATGATGGAGACCAGATCGAGATCGGCGTGCCGCAGCATCTGCCCCACGGAGCTGTATGTGGCGATCCCGGGAAAGTCCTGCTCGGCCACCTTGCGTCGTGAATCGTCCAGTTCACAGACGGCGGCGGCGACCATGGCGGGATTCTTCTGCATCGACGACAGGTGTGCGCGCCCCATGTTGAAGGCCCCACCGTAACCGATCACCCCGCAGCGAAACTGTTTGCGCTCTGCCATGACAACTCCATGATTCCATTGAGGATTTAGTAAATTCAACCAGTCCGATGAAGGTACGAAGGGCAATCACCGCAGTCCCGTCAATGCAAAGGCCTCAAACGGTAGACCCATGAGCAAGAAACTGACCTACGCCGATGTCGGCGTCGATATCGATGCCACCGATGCCGTCAAACGGCGGATGGCAGACAGCATCAACAGTGGCGACCCGCGCGTGCTCAACAGGCTGGGCGCCTTCGCGCCATTGCTGCAGGGCACGTTCCCCGGTCTTGCGGAGCCCCTGCTGGTGATCAAGACCGACGAACCCGGGTCGAAGCAGAAACTGGCGATCGAGCTGGACAGACTGGAGGATCTGAGTCGCGATCTGATCAATCACACGGTGAACGACGTCATCGTTATGGGCGCCCAGCCGCTGTATGTCACCGACTGCATCGTCTGTGGCGCCCTCGATGACGACGTCGTCAGTCGGCTCGTGCAAGGCATGGCCGTCGCCTGCAGGGAGCAGCAGTGTGTCCTGGTGGGCGGTGAGACGTCGGTGCAGCCCGGCGTCGTCGTCGACGGGTTGTTCGTCCTCTCCGCCACCGTCGTGGGCGTCGTGGATCGTGCCGCTGCCATCGATGGCAGTGCGATCGTTCCCGGGGATGTGCTTCTCGGATTGCCCTCAAACGGGCTGCACACCAACGGCTACACGCTGGTGCGCGAGCTCCTGAAACGGGACCCACACCTGCGCCAGCAGGACATCGACGGCGAATCCTTCCTCGACGTGATCATGCGCCCCCACGTCGGTTACTATCCGGTGCTCAAGGAATACTTCGGTGAACCCGGCCTGCACGGTATGGCCCACATCACCGGCGGCGGCATCATCGACAATCTCAAGCGGATCCTTCCGGACCATGTGGATGCCGTCGTCGATCTCAGCCAGCTGTCGATTCCCCAGGTCTTCTCCGCCATTCGTGACGCCGGCTCCATCGACGATGCGGAGATGCTGCGCACGTACAATCTGGGTGTCGGTCTCATCTGCGTCTGTGCCCCTGAATACGCCACCGGGATGGCACAGCGGTGCAGCGAAGCCGGCCTGCACCCGCGCTTTCTCGGCGAAGTCCTGCCCGGATCGGGGCAGGCGCGGTCCATCGAAACGCTGCGCTGGTGACCGACCATTGCAGACCGGCGCTGATTGCCGACCACGGTTCGATTTGCCGCCGGGCCACCATTGGTCGTGAATCCTCGTCGTGAAGATCCTCCATACCACGTACGATGATCCGTGGAATCCCTGGCTCGCCGGCGGTGGTGCCCTGCGTACGCACCAGATCAGCCTGCGCCTGGCCGAGCGGCATGAAATCACCATTCTCACCGGTCGCTATCCAGGCGCAGCCGATGTGGAGGAACGGGACGGCATCCGTTTCGTGCGGGTCGGCTCTGCACAGTCCTACGCCATCAGCCGTCTGACCTTCGGGCTTGCCGCCTCCACCTACCTGATGCAGGCCGAGTACGACCTGTGGGTCTACGGTTTCTCCGCCTTTGCCCCCATCTATGCAACAAGTGCCAGGCGCCGGGGCGCGCTGCTGGAGTGTTTCCACCTGATGGGGGGCCACGCCGTGGAGAAGCACCCCCTCGTCGGACGTGCCACCCCCTCCATCGAATCCACGACCCTGCGCGCCTACGCCAACGTGCTGTCCATTTCGCCCAGTGTCCGTGATACCATCGCGCAGATTCGTGGCACCCAGGGACTGCACGTCGTTTTTACCGGCGTCGATGATTCCTGCTTCGTCGAACCACCGGTGGAGGAGGACTACATCCTCTACTTTGGCCGACAGGACATTTACACCAAGGGTATGGACCTGCTGCTGGGGGCCTTTGCCCGCGTTGACGGGACGGATGTGCGGCTGAATCTGGCGGGCAGAGGATCACGGGAAGACCAG
>JAQCJA010000155.1 GCA_027593305.1 bacterium | reverse complement strand
GCGAGCACGGCTACGTGCAGACCCTCAATGGGCGCAGGCGTTATCTGCAGGACATCAATTCGCGCAACCGTCCCATCCGTGCCGCCGCCGAGCGCAATGCCATCAACTCCCCGATTCAGGGGACGGCAGCCGACATGATCAAGCTCGCCATGATCACCATCCACAGGCATCAGGTGGAGCGCGGCTGGAAGACCCGCATGCTGCTGCAGGTGCACGACGAGCTCGTCTTCGACATGTATCGCGACGAGGAGTCCGAGGTCCGCCAGGTCGTGGCAGAGGCGATGCGGCAGGCAATCCCGATGAAGGTTCCCATCGTGATCGAGATGGGGACGGGTGACAACTGGCTGGAGGCCCATTGACTTGACGTCGGATGCAGTGATGAGAGGATTGGGTCCGAGGTCGACGGCGTCGCTGCAGGGGGCGCTGATGGACATCCACTGGACCACACTCGAAGCGAGGGACGGGAAGACAGCATGATCATCGACACCCACACACACTTCTACGATCCAACACGTCCCCAGGGAATTCCCTGGCCACCAGCGGACAACAAACTGCTCTACCGCACCGTCCTGCCGCGGCATCACCGCGAGTTGGCAGCGGCGCAGGGGATCACCGGCACGGTCGTTGTGGAAGCCAGCTCCTGGCTGGAAGACAATCAGTGGATCCTCGATCTGGCCGCGGAAGATCCGTGGCTCGTGGGGTTCGTTGGCCACATCGATCCAGGGGAGGGGTTCGCCGCCCGTCTGGCACGTTTTGCCGAACAGCCGAAATTCCTCGGCATCCGTCTCGGGGGCAGCCATTTCGACAACCTGTATTCGGGTACCATTCTGCAGGACCTCGAGCAACTGGGTAAGAACCTGCTCGCTCTGGATGTCCTGGTACGTGGAGAGCAGATCGACGCCGTCGGCGCCGTGGCGCGGCTGTATCCGGAACTGCGCATCATCATCGACCATATAGCTCATGTACCGATCGATGGAAACGAGCCGGATGGCGCCTGGCAGGATGCCATGTCCCGTGTGGCAGAATGCCGCAATGTGTACTGCAAAGTATCAGCGCTGGCGGAACAGGCCGTCGCCCAACCGGCCCCCGCCGACCTGGCCTACTACCTGCCCACGCTCGATGCCCTGTGGCGGATATTCGGCGAGGATCGTGTCCTTTTCGGAACCAACTGGCCCGTCAGTGACCGCGCTGCTGACTTCGCCAGCGTTGTCAGTATCGTCCGACAGTACGTGGATCGGCTGGGTTCTGAGAAGGCGGACAAATTCTGGTATGCGAACGGCCGCAAGGCCTATCGATTTTCTTCGTGAATAAGGAGATAGACATGCACGGTTCACCTGACCCGGTGACCACGGGACATCGATCCAGGAGCCGTTTCCGGCGGGCCCTTGTCATGCTCGGGCTGGCCGCCTGGCTGATTCCCGGCGCGGCGCACGCCGACGGACTGGATTCCGGTGATACGGCATGGATGCTGACATCCACCGTTCTCGTCCTGTTCATGACGATTCCCGGACTGGCTCTGTTTTACGGCGGGCTCGTGCGCGCCAAGAACGTGTTGTCCGTGCTCATGCAGTGTTTCGCTCTGACGTCGATGGTGACGCTCATCTGGATCCTGTGGGGATACAGCCTCGCCTTTGACACGACCGGCATGGAAGCAGGGGTCCTGAACCTCAGTTCCTTCGTCGGTGGACTCGAGAAGGCGCTGTTGCGGGGGGTTGGTATCGATGCTCTCGTCGGCACGATTCCGGAGACGGTGTTCGTCACCTTTCAACTGACCTTCGCCATCATCACGCCGGCCCTGATCGCCGGCGCCTTCGCCGAGCGCATGAAGTTCTCGGCGATGATGCTGTTCATGGCGATCTGGTCGACACTTGTGTACGCACCCATCTGTCACATGGCCTGGGGTGGTGACGGGGCGTTCTTCTGGGACAAGGGCGTCCTCGACTTTGCCGGTGGCACGGTGGTGCACATCAATGCCGGTATCGCCGCGTTGGTGGCAGCCATCCTGCTGGGCAAACGGCGCGGCTACCCCGAGACTCTGATTCCACCACACAGCCTTGTCTTGACCGTCGTCGGTGCTTCCATGCTGTGGGTCGGCTGGTTCGGCTTCAATGCCGGATCGGCATTGGCCGCCAACGGTACCGCGGGCATGGCCATGCTGGTTACGCAGGTGGCCACGGCTGCTGCAGCTTTCGCCTGGATGCTGGTGGAGTGGGTGAAACATGGCAAGCCGAGCGTTCTCGGCATCGTCACCGGCGCCGTCGCCGGCCTCGTGGCCATCACGCCCGCCTCCGGCAGCGTCGGCCCCATGGGAGCCATCGCCATTGGTCTGATTTCTGGTTGTGTGTGCTTTCTGGGCGCCACCAGCCTGAAACACAAGCTGGGGTATGACGATTCCCTCGATGCCTTTGGCGTTCATGGCGTCGGCGGGATCGTCGGGGCCCTGCTGACGGGTGTCTTTGCCGGTGAATCGCTCGGTGGACAGGGCCTTGCCGAGGGTATGACGATCGGCAGTCAGTTGGCGGCCCAGTTTGTCGGCGTACTGGTTACGGTCGTCTATGGCGCCGTCATGTCGTACATCATTCTGAAACTGGTCGATGGCTTCATCGGCCTGCGTGTCGCCGAGGACGAAGAGGATCGTGGCCTCGACATTTCGCTGCACAACGAGCAGGGCTACTACTCAGAGGTCTGACAGCTTCCATAAGGGGATATCATGAAACTGCTGAAATGCATCGTCCGGCCCTCGGCGCTGGAGAAGGTCAAGGAAGCGCTCAGTGCCCTCGGAGTGATGGGTATGACCGTGAGCGAGGTCAAGGGTTACGGTCGTCAGAAGGGGCACAAGGAAGTCTACCGTGGGGCCGAATACAACATCGATTTTACGCCCAAACTGGAGATCGAAGTCGTTGTCGGCGAGGCGATCGCCGAGCGCGCCATCGACGCCATCAAAGAGGCGGCCACGACGGGGAACATCGGCGATGGCAAGATCTTTGTGCTGCCCGTGGATCAGGTTGTCCGCATTCGCACCGGCGAAATGGGCGACTCAGCGATCTAGCTGTCCGCCGGGCGCTGCTGCCGACAGCACACGACCTGCATGGCGAATATGACTACGGAAGACATGATTCTGCAGCGTGTGACGGGTTCCCTCGATGTCCTCGTGCGTCTCGGTGAGTCGTACGAAGGCCTGTTCCCGTCAATGATCGAGCCTCGCCGCCAGAGGATGCTCGCCGATGTGCCGACGCCCATCCCCGGGCAACGTGGCGGCGATCGGTCGTACCGAGGCAGCAACCTGATGCACGACGAGGCGACACTGCTGACCATGTATGGCCTGGCCGAAACACTGCAACGGCCAGACTATGCAATCGCTGCCGATCGATACCTGCAGCGATTCGCCACGCATTGTGCACCCACGCCATCCGGGCTGTTTCCCTGGGGCGAACACTCCTATTGGGACCTGGACCGGGACTGCATCGGCGACAGCCACCGGCACCACGAGCCAACACGGTGCGGTCGGGCCATTCACGATCACCTGCGGGCCGCACCTGTATGGTTATGGGACAAACTGGCTGGCTTCAACCCGGAGTGTCTGGTGAAATTCGCTGCAGGCCTCGACAACCACTGGACGACGGGTGAGCCTCTCGAATACATCCGGCACGGCTTCATCGAGACGCGGCAGCGGCATCCACGGGGCGCACGCTCCTGCGATTTTCCCCGTCACGGGGGCTTCTTCATCGTCGACTGGGCCTGTGCGTTTCGTGCCACGGGGCACCTCGATTTCCTCGAGCAGATTCGGCGCATGCTGGATTACTGGTGGACCAGACGTGACGCCCGTGAGCTGCTTTTGATCGAAAGTCGCACACCTGCAGATGACGCGCATTTTCACGGCACCAATGCGCCGGCGCAGACGCTTTCCCTCGCTGTGAGCCTGCTTGAGGCCGCCCCGCTGCTTGCCGAGGACCAGCCCGAACTGGCGGCGACGATGCGCGAGCGCGCCGCTGTCTACATCGAAGGCTTCCTGCGAGCGCCGCATGATCTCGACGCCGGCGTCTTTGTGATCCTGTCGAAGAGCCACGACAACAGCCTACACCAGCAGATGCCGATATGGGGCAGCGTCTATGGCGTCTGGCCCGCCTCCTACGTGGCTCTTACCTGTCTGCTCGGTTACCGGCAGACCGGGGATCAACGCCTGCTGGCCTGGGCCTGCGCCGTGGGCCGCCGGTATCAGTCGGAGCCGATCCCCGAGAGTGTGCAGGCGCCGGCGATGGACGCCGGCCTCGGCCTGGGACTGCTGGCGGACCTGTATGACGTGACCGGTGATGACGCCTGGCTACGGGCGGCGCGCCAACTCGCCGAATCGTTGCTGGCCACCTACTACCCGGGTGTGGCCGGCGACACAGCTTCGTTGCCCGTCGGCGCGTCGGGCATCGACTGGTACGAGTCGCAGATGGGGCCCGGATTTCTGCTCCATGCGCTGGCTCGCACGGCGCTGCTCAGCAGCGGCGTGAGTCCTTCTCCTCTGGCCGCGGACTACACGGCACGCTGAAGCCGCATCGTCGGCCGACGGCTCTCGCGAGGGGCCGGGGCAGGCGCTATATTCGGGCTTTGCCGCACCGAACTTCGCCACCTTTCGGCGGCGTCCCGCCAGGAAGCTCCTGCACCTGCAAACCATGAGGTAGCCTGCTATGGAAGACGCCGTCCGTCACAATTGCGGATTCTGCGTCGCCCACACGCTCCACGATGCCTATGCCTTCATCCGCTCCCTGCAGCATCGCGGGCGGGAGGCCGCTGGTATCGCCGCGGTGGGGGAGGGACGGATTGACGTCATCAAATGGGCAGGAGGCGTCGATCGGTTCGACATCACCGACCTGCACAAGATCTTTCCAAGTCCGAATTACCACACCTACATGGCCCATGTGCGTTACGCCACACGGGGCAGCAAGGACGAGATCCTCGACGACGCGCATCCCCATGTCCTTGGTGGTCAGGTCGAGGACCGGGGCAACCACATTCTGATCCGCGACTGCGAAATGGCTGCCGTGCACAATGGTCAGGTTGACCTGCGCCATTTCACCGACCTCGATCTGTCACGGACCAAGTCATCCTGCGACACCGAGGCCCTGCTCTACTTGTATCGGCGGGATGGTGAGCTGCGCAAAGTGCCGGGGGCCTATAGCATGGCCATTGCCGACTGGCGCAAGCGCGACGTCATCGTCATGCGTGATCGCACCGGCATCAAGCCCGCCGTGCTGGGCTGGAAGGACGGCAAGTACGGCGTAGCATCAGAGGATATCGCCTTCCGCAAGAACGGCGGCGATTTCATCGAGGACCTCGACCCGGGGTCGATCTACTACCTGTCGCCTGAGGGTGATTACACCAAGGAATCCATCGTCGAGCCGAAGCGGTCCCACTGCTTCTTCGAGTGGAACTACATTGCCGATGTCGACTCCAATCTCAATCATCTGTCGGCACGCCGTGTGCGCGAGGTCCTCGGCGAGATCCTGGCGGAGGAGTTCCATCCGGATGATGCCGACATGGTCACGTACCTGCCTCGTTGCCCGGAAGTGGCGGCGCGGTCCTATGCCCGCAGTGTCGGCCTGCCCTTCCTTCCCATGTTCTACAAAATGCGGGGCGAGCGCTCTTTCCAGGGCTCCAATGCCAAGGATCGAAAGACCTCCATCGACAGCAATCTGCACGTCCTGCCGGGTCTGCGACCGCAACTGGCGGGCAAGACCGTCGTCCTCATCGATGACAGCATCATACGTGGCAACAACTCCATTCGAGCGCGCCAGTTGTTGTACGAGCAACTCGGCGTGAAGAAGGCTTATCTGGTGTCCTACACGCCCCCCGTCGGCATCGTTGGTGACGACGGTGTGCCCCGCGGCTGCATGTTCGGCGTGGATATGCCCCCGGAGCCTCCTGAGGGCGAGGGGTTTGTCGCCCGGGGGCGTGACTCGGACGAGATCAGCCGCAAGATGGGCATGCCCGTTGTCTATGTCACGGTTCCAGGAATGCTGCGAGCCTTTTCCCGGCTGGGTCTGGGCAGTGGCGACCTGTGCACCTACTGCATCGGTGGCAGCCACCCCTTCATCGACTGTGAGCCGATCACGGTGGACAAGATCCAACTCGACCTGTTGTCCGGCCCCGCCGGGGGCTGAGCCCGTCGCCCCGCCGGCGACAGTACACCCAGGAAGGCGGCCGTCCGGGCAAGACTGCCCTCGAGGCCAAAGGGGCTGTGGCCTCCCCCGCGTCGAGCATCGCCTGCACCAGTCGCTGCGTTTCAGCAGAACTGACAACGTCATCTGCCAGTCCATGGTGCGCCAGTACGCTGGGCAACCTGTCGGCGAAGTGCAGGGCGGATCTTCGCAGCAGTTCCAGGCGCATCCCCGCAACGGAAAGATCGCCTCGCTCCAGTGGATCAACGATGGATGCCTGCAGTTCAGCAATGCTGGCCAGGCGGGGCGGACGGTCGTCCAGAATGCTCAGCAGCAGGCGCTGGGAAAAATCGCCGAAAAAGTCGGTAGGCCCGAAAAAATCGACAACACGCACGACGCCCGGCTCACGGATTGCCGTCAGCAGGGCGATAGCGCCGCCCGCACTGAAACCCAGGGTTGCGGCATTCCCGGTGGCCACGCCCGGTTGCGCCCACGCAGCGTGGATCAGCGCCAGCGCATCATCGACTTCGCCGTCCCACAGGCTGATGGCACCGTCTGAGGTCCACACCGATGACCCGTAGGCAAGACTCTTGCCGCGGTAGGAAGGCAGGACAAGGGCGAACTGACTGCCACGAAGGCCGGCGACGCCTCCGAGGGCAAAGAGCGCCGCTTCGACGGTGACACCGACGTCGCTGTAGTGAGTGTAGGCCAGCACCGGGCGCGGCGCGGCAACGTTGAGGGGAACAATGACAGCGCCATAGTGACGGTCCCCCTGCACGATATGGGAGAGAATGCGCACTTCGAGCGTGTCGATGCCGAGGGCAATCGTATCCAGTTGGACAACGCGCACGTCGCGGGCCGTGACGTCACGTGACGCCCAGTCCGCAAGTACCGCTTCTCGTTCGCTTTCGGTGACCGGTGCAAATAGCAGGGGCAGATCGGCCCGGTCAAAGCCCTTGTTCGCGGCGTCATCCGGCCCCGTGCCGCTGTCGCCGCCACAACCGGCCAGCAGCAGGCAGCAGCCCACGAGCCAATGGACTCGTATCGCCGGGGCGTACCTCAACTGCCGGTGGAGCGATAGTGTCTGACGCCAAAACGCCACAGCCGCAGACTGACGGCGAGGAAAGCGAATCCTGCCAGCGGCGCCAGCCAACTGTTCAAGGAGACAGGCGCATCGGTGTGACCAATGATGGCCAGCGCCGGGTAGTAGGTGACACATGCGAGAGGCACGATCCAGGTAAAGAAGCGGCGGAAGTTGTCGCGGTAGATGGCAATCGGGTACTGCCCGACAAAGTTACCACCATGGGTGAGGCAATTGGCAATCTCCAGGGCTTCTGTCGTCCAGAAGGACATCATCCCCTGCAGAACAGACAAGGCGTAGAACAGGCTGGCGCTGCCAAGGATCGCCAGGACCGTGAGACCGAGGCGTGCCGGGTTGAAGCCCAGACCGAGTTCCTGCCAGGCCCAACCGAGGACAAGAAGTCCCTGGCCGAGGCGGCCGACACGGCGCAGTTGCAGTTCCTGGCCGAGCAACTGCAGAACGATGGATCGGGGCCGCAACAGCACACGATCAAACGTTCCGGAGCGAATCGCCTCGGGGACGTGCTCAAAACCACGGGATGTCGCCTCGGCCAGAGCGAAGCCGCTGTTGACGAGCCCGTAGAATACCGCCACCTCAGCCAGTGACCAGCCGCGCAGGTGGCCGAAGCGGTCAAACATGATCCACACGGCGCCAAACTCGAGAAAGCTGATGGCGAACGTGCCGGCAACCAGCATCAGGAAAGATGCACGGTACTGCATCTGTCCACGCATCGATACCGACATGAGGCGGCAACAGAGGGCCGCGTCGTTGGCGAACTGCGACAGGCTCATGGCTGTCAGCCGCCCTGAGCAACCAGGACGCGCCGACCGTAGACCAGCAACACGCGGCCGGTCAGCACGATCGCCGCCGCCCAGGCCCATTGGAAGGCGAGCAGCGCCGGCGCCTCTGCTGCGGGTATGTGTCCCAGATAGAGTCGGAAGGGTATGTCGATGAGCCCGCGGAAAGGCAGGGCCTCGACCAGGGGCTGCAACCACTGGGGAAACAGCGGCAAGGGCACTGCCTGCCCGGAAAAGAACACGACGACTGCGACAACCAGCATCATCGCGCCGTCGCCGCTGAGAGTCCACATGAGGGTGATCGACAACAGCGTCGTGATCGCCGCCGACAGGATCAGGGCACAGAAAGTCGCCGCGAGCCACGCCACGAAGGCGCCGGCGCCAGCAGGTGGCGGCAGCCCCAGGAATGCCGTGGCGACAACGAACAGAGGTACGGCTCGCAGCACCGTCGGCGCAGTCCGTCTGGCAACAGCGCGGGCAAACCACAGGCCGTAGAGATCGACAGGGCGCAGGAGTTCGTAGACAACGCCGCCCGTGCGGATCTGAGTGCGGATCTCCGGATCCACATTCCACGGAAACATGCCAAGCATGGCCTGCCCGAGTCAGATGTAGCCGATGGCTGTGGCCAAAGACATCGGCGGCGGTTGCGCCGCTGCCTCATAGAAGGCGGTATAGGCCTGGACCATGACGAAGCCGAAAAACAACTGTGTCACCAGGCCGGCCAGGGCCGCCGCACGGTACTGGAGCAGGGTCCGCGCCGAAGCGCTGAGGATGGCCAGGTACGGGCCCATGGGCCGGCCTCAGACCTTGCGTTGCTGGTAGAGGGTGGCGACAAGTTCTTCGATCGGGGGATTTTCAACGAACAGATCGCGTACGGGCCAGCGCCGCGTGATCCGTGTGATCAATTCTGCAGCAGGTGTCCGCTCCGGATCGAAACGCAGTTGCACGCGATGGCCGCTGACGCCGATGACCTCGGCCTCAGGGTCCTCAACCTCGCCTGCCGTATCTGTTTCGACGTCGACAATCAGGCGCCGCTCCGAAGATACCAGGCGCCGCAGGTCGGCCACAGAGCCCTGGCTGAGGATCGTGCCATCCCCGATGACGAGCACCCGGGAACACAAGGCCTCGATGTCATCCATGTCATGCGTTGTGAGGATGACCGTGACGCGGCGCTCACGGTTGAGGCGCCGAATGAAGTCACGTA